>JBIPMI010000054.1:0-11628 GCA_044369215.1 Bacteroidia bacterium
GTGAAAACTATTTTCTTCTTTGTAAACCAACTTTCCTTTTTGATACAATTCAATATCAGAAAAATAAAATTTACAAAGACTGATTTGAATGGAATCGTTTTTAGAAGAAAGGAAATATTTCTTTTCAATTTGAAACTCATCATCTACCCAAATAGGCTTCAGACGAAGGTTTTGTGCAGCACCTGAATTGGGTATCAGAACATAAATCAAGCCGAAAAGAAAAAGAATGAATTTGATTTTCATGTTGGAATAAGGTCGACAAAAGAAAGCAAATTCCTACTATGAAGCTATTCTAAACTTTAATGAATCAGCATAAAGAATTAAAAACTACTTCTCCCAACTCATAGCCACTTTTCCTTTGGTTCTCATTGATTCGATATAAGCAATGGCAGCAGGAATTTCTTTGTATGAAAAGGTCTTTTCTATTTGTACTTTAATTTGTTTTTGCTCTACTAATCCGGCCAGTGTTTCAAGGTCAGTTTTATTTACTTCTGCTGTAAATTGAAAAAGCGAAAAACTTTCCAGCATCTTTTTCAATAGCACGCTAGCCATATGTCCTAAGCTTGTGAATCCAATCATGACACCACGTTTTCCCATTCTTTTGTAATCATCAAAATTTAGGTTGCCGTTGGTATCAATCACCACATCATAAGAACCATTATGCTTATGAATGTTTTCTTTATCGTAAGCAATTACATTATCGGCACCCAACGATTCAACAAAACCTATATTTTTTGATGAACATACTGCAGTTACTTTAGCCCCACGAGCTTTTGCAATTTGAACAGCAAAATGTCCAATTCCACCAGAAGCGCCATTAATGAGCACTGATTCACCTGCTTCTACTTTAGCATGTGTATCTATAGCCTGAAGTGCAGTTAAACCCGCAATGGGCACACAAGCCATTTCATTGAAGCTTATTTCAGTAGGCATTTTAGCACAACTTTGTTCCTGAACTTGAACGTATTCAGCAAAAGCACCACCTGTTAATGACTCTCCAAAAACACGGTCACCAACCAGAAAGTGTTTGATATTTGTTCCTGTTTTTTCAACGATACCCGCGAAATCAGCACCTAGTATTTTGTCTTTGGGTTTGAATAACCCTGTTGTAAATCTGGCTGCAAATGGCGCTCCTCTTAGTATGTGCCAGTCGGCTGGATTGGCAGAATTGGCCATTACTTTTACTCGAATTTCATCATCTTTAAGAGGACTGAGTTCTATTTCTTCGAATCGAAGTATTTCCGGTCCGCCGTATTGTGTTTTTATAAAAGCTTTCATGTTTTCTATCTAATAATTTTCCAGAGAAAACCATGACGAAGGATGGGGAGGAAAGTTACACTTAAGGATTTTTTCAAAAAAGAGCACAAAAAAACTCCGGCATAACCGGAGTTCCTTTTTTATAATGAATAACCTTATTTTCTTGAAATGGCTTTCAAAGCAGCATCAACAATGTTTTGTGCTTCAAGTCCGTATTTTTTCATCAATTCATCAGGTGTTCCGCTTTCTCCAAAGCTATCGTTTACGCCAACCATTTCAACAGGTAATGGCATTTCACGTGATAACAACTGACAAATACTATCTCCCAATCCACCATTTAACTGATGTTCTTCGGCTGTTACAACACATTTGGTTTTGCTTACAGACGCCAAAATTGCTTGTCTGTCTAATGGCTTAATGGTATGAATATTAATAATCTCAGCATTGATTCCTTTTTCAGCCAACATATGTCCGGCTTCAATGGCTTTCCAAACTAAGTGACCTGTTGCAAAAATGCTCACATCGGTTCCTTCGTTTAACATCAATGCTTTTCCAATTTCAAACTTCTGGTCGGCAGCAGTAAAGTTAGGAACAGCAGGTCTTCCAAATCTTAAATAAACTGGTCCTTCATATTCTGCAATCGCAATGGTTGCTGCTTTGGTTTGGTTAAAATCGCAAGGATTAATTACCACCATTCCAGGAAGCATTTTCATTAAACCAATGTCTTCAAGAATCTGATGAGTAGCACCATCTTCACCCAAAGTAACACCTGCATGAGATGCACATATCTTTACATTTTTACCTGAGTAGGCAATCGATTGACGAATCTGATCGTAAACACGTCCGGTACTGAAATTGGCAAATGTTCCGGTAAATGGAATCAATCCACCAATGGTTAAACCTGCAGCAACGCCCATCATATTTGCTTCAGCGATTCCAACCTGGAAAAATCTTTCAGGATGATCTTTTTGAAAGGCATCCATTTTTAATGAACCCGTTAAATCTGCGCACAAGGCCACTACTTTCGGATTTGTTTTTCCTAATTCCGAAAGTCCGGCTCCGAAACCACTACGGGTGTCTTTTACATTCTGTATCTCAAATTGCTTCATGAGTAATGATAATTTTAGTTCAAAGTAATATTGGTGGCTTGGCCACTGGTAATTTTAAATCCTCTTTCAAAAGTATTGCTGCTTCTACTGGCACCTTTTGCTCTATATATAATTTTATAATCTCCTGGCTGAATCACATATTGGTGCATGCGTTTATCGGTTGATAATTTGCAAACCCAAACCAATTCATTTCTAATCATCTGGTAGATATCAGCATAAAAATCCTGAACCTGAAAACTTACTATCAGTTTGCCCGGTTGTGGAAGCTGAATAGTAGTTGTAGTGCTTTGATCAACCGACACTTCTTTAAATATCATTCGTGGTAAACAAAGTACTTCCACATCATATTTTCCTACAATGTATTTTTCTTTTGCTATGGCATCCTGCACATGTAAGGTTTTATAATCTTTTGCTTTACGGGTAATGAATTGCAGGTTATTGTAATTCGTTAATCCATCAACCCTTACTGTAAGTTGTCCCTGAGGTGCATCCACTCCAATGATGGTATGTTTTCCTGGTGTAACTTCAATATTTTCTTTAGTTACTGGCGGAATGGTATGAACCACCATTCTGTATTTGTAAACCGGGTCCAGTAAAATAGTATCAGGATTACCTCTTTCGTTGATGGTATGCATGTAGTTATACAACAACTGATTCGATTTCATGTCGTAAAAACTCATATTCACATTTGTTTCGGTAGGTTTACCATTAATGTCTAATAAGTTAACCTGTGCTGTTGTATTGTTTAATGCCTGCGATATAACCACATTTAAAGCAGTGTTGAATCCTTCTTCTGTATTGGCATCATAGTATTTACCAACGCAATCAAATGCTTTTTTGAAATCAGGAGTTGAACCAATTCCAATAATAAAAGGTTTAAGAATAATTCCTTTACTCTGCAAAGCTTCAGAAACTGCACAGGGATCACCGGAACATTCTTCAATTCCATCTGTAATTAAGATGATGACGTTTCTTGAATAAGGGTCTGTAGGAAAATCGGGAGCAGACATCAACAAAGAATGGGCAATTAAAGTTGTTCCTTTGGGATTGATTGCCTGAATTCTGTTTTTTATTTCGGTATGATTTTTTGGTCTGAATGGAACTTCCAATCTGGTATCCTTACAGTTTCTGGCACCTGGAGGAGAAGTATGTCCATAAACACGTAATGCAACTTCCACATTTTTAAGTGGGGCTAAACTGTCAATTGTTTTAGATAAAAGTCGTTTTGCTACATTTATACGGGTATCATTATCCAGTTTTGCGAACATACTACCACTGGCATCAAGTAAAAACAAGATACGAGTTACAGTAGGTTTTTTTTGGGTTTGTGCCTGAGCAAAACCTCCTCCAATCAAAAAAAGAAAGAAGGCAAAACCCAATAGGGTTTTAAAAAGAAGTTTTAATTTTTGCATGCAGGCTAGTTAACGTGTTTAGTAATCTCCAATTGTTTCAGGAAGCTGAGAAAGGGCAGTTGCCAGTTCAGCATCATTTGGAGCAACACCATGCCATTTGTGACTTCCCATCATAAAATCAACAGGGTAGCCCATTTCTGTGCGCATCATGATAAAAATTGGTTTTCCATTTCCGGTCATTGCTTTTGCTTTTGCCATGGTTTCCAAAATATTTTCATGATTGTGCCCATCCATATCCAAAACTTCCCACCCAAAAGCTGCAAGTTTAGTGCCAATATCAGTACCTAAGCCCATTACTTCTTTGGTAGAACCATCAATTTGTTGTCCGTTAAAATCAATAGTAACAATTAAATTATCGATTTTCTGGTGAGCAGCAAACATAAATGCTTCCCAATTCTGACCTTCTTCAATTTCACCATCACCCATTAAACAATAAACCAATTTCGAATCATTGTTTAATTTTTTTGCTAAAGCAGCACCGGCAGCAACAGAAACACCCTGGCCTAAAGAACCTGATGCAACTCTAATTCCGGGTAATTCTTCGTGAGTTGTTGGATGTCCTTGTAAACGGGTATTAATTCTGCGGAAAGTTTTCAATTCTTCAACAGGAAAATAACCTGAGCGTGCTAAAACACTGTAAAATACCGGTGAAATATGGCCGTTCGAAAGAAAAAAGATGTCCTCTCCAATTCCATCCATTTTAAAATCAGGATTGTGGTCCATGATAGTAAAATATAAGGCTGTCAGGAAATCAGCACAACCCAAACTTCCGCCCGGGTGGCCACTCTTACATCCATGAACCATTCTTAAAACATCTCTTCTTACCTGGCTAGAGGTAGCAGTTAATTCGCTTGCCGACAGCTTATTCATTCTGTATTTTTTAAATTAATAGCTGCGAAAATAAAAAAGGCAAACCTAAGTTTGCCTTTTATTTATAAAATCTTTGTGGAAATCAATTCTTTTAGATCATTTCAAGCAACCAAAACAACAGTCCTACAAGGAAAATAAGTGAGCCAATCCACGAAATAAATCCCCCGGCACCCACTATCATTCCCAAAATTGCACCAGCAATAATTAAAATTAATCCAACTACCATCCATTTAATTGGATTAGAAACCAGGCCTTGTTTTTCTTTTATATCCTGTTTTTTTAGTTCTTTATGAAGGGTTTTAAACTGTTTTTTGATATCTTTTACTTGGTTTGTTAAAGATTTAAAACTGCTTTTACTGCCTGATGATGGAACTGTTTCTTTGATACTATTTTCAATTTTTTTTGTTTCTGAAGAATTATTTTGTTCAATCCCGGCAATCAAAGGTTCAGATGCTTTTGATTTCTCAACTTTTATTTCGGCCTTTTTACCTTCTATTAATTCGTTTTTTGGTTTTGACTTAACAATCTCAGTTTCTTTTTTAACACTCACTTTATCTCGATAAGAATATAATTGTTTTCCGCAAGAGCTAATAAAAATTAGGCTTACAGCTAAAATGGCAAAATGGAAATTTTTCATATTTTTCATAATTAACAAATTTGATAGCAAGATATTTGCTTTTTAAATATTTCGGAAGTTTATTGTCGTATTCCTTTGAAAACACTCATTTTCTTGTATTTATTGATTTTAGGTTTACTTTAAACACGGCCAATTATTTACTTAAATTCCGATATTTATTAAATTAGTACTAAACTTTCAGATTAAACTCACGATTTTTGCCGCCCACTTTTCAATTTGAAATATCATTAAAATAGATTTGGAAAGAACCATTTATTAAAAATGCGTAAAGAAATTCAAATTCAGGTTTTGCCTGCTGAACAGGATTCAAAGGAGAAAATTCAATCCTATATTTTTTCTTCTACTGGAATTCCAGAATCTGAATTAAATGGATTTAAAATCAAAAAGAAAAGCATTGATGCCCGCCGACAACCCATCAGAATTAACCTTACTTTAGAACTTTTTATTAAAGAAGAACTTCAGGAGGATATTATTCAATTTGACTTTAAAAATGTTCAAAATGCCAGACAAGTTGCCATTATTGGCGCTGGTCCTGCCGGTTTGTTTGCAGCTTTACAATTGATTGAGTTAGGATTAAAACCAATTGTTTTTGAAAGAGGTAAAGATGTTAAAGAGCGTAGGCGTGATTTGGCTAATATCACTAGAAACAATACAGTAAATCCTGAAAGTAATTATTGTTTTGGCGAAGGTGGTGCCGGTACTTATAGTGATGGAAAATTATATACCAGAAGTTCTAAACGTGGTGATGTAAATAGAATTCTGAAGTTATTGGTTTACCATGGTGCCGACCCTGCTATTTTATATGAAAGTCACCCACATATTGGTACCAATAAACTACCCGGAATTATCTCCCGAATTAGAGAAACAATTTTGAATTTTGGTGGTGAAGTTCATTTTAATGCCAAACTCACAGATTTTCTTTTAGATGGCAAAACCTTAAAGGGAATATATATTGGTGAAACTTTACATCGTTTTGAGCAGGTAATTCTTGCAACCGGACATTCTGCCCGTGATGTTTTTGAGTTATTAGAAAAACGTGAAATTGCCATTGAAGCCAAACCTTTTGCATTGGGTGTGAGAATTGAACATCCGCAGGAATTGATTGATAAAATTCAATACAAATGTTCTACCCAAAGAAGTGAATTTTTACCTGCTGCAAGTTATAGTGTTGTTCAGCAGGTCGCAGGTAGAGGCGTGTTTTCGTTTTGTATGTGTCCGGGTGGAATTATTGCTCCTGCCATGACAGCTCCCGGTGAAATAGTTGTGAATGGATGGAGTCCGAGTAAAAGAAATAATCCTTATGCAAATAGCGGAATGGTAACATCTATTGAAATTCCGGATTTTAAACCATTTGCTCATAAAGGAAACCTGGCAGGAATGTATTTTCAGAAAAGTGTAGAGCAAGCTTGTTTTGAATTGGCAGACCAATCAATAAAAGCACCTGCCCAAAGAATGTCCGATTTTGTCAATAAAAAAGTATCTGCCGATATTCCACAGAACTCCTATCTGCCGGGAACTGTAAGCAGAAACCTTCATGAAATTTTGCCTGATTTTGTAGCATCCGGTTTAAAGGAAGCCTTTAAAGTTTTTGGTTCTAAAATGAAAGGCTATTTAACTAATGAGGCAGTATTATTGGCAACAGAATCAAGAACATCTTCACCTGTAAGAATTCCTCGAAATAAAGAACTTTTGTGCCATACAGAAGTTGAAGGATTGTATCCATGTGCTGAAGGAGCGGGTTATGCCGGTGGAATTGTTTCAGCCGCCATGGATGGAGAAAATGTAGCAACAGCTATTTATCAAAAAGTAAAAAATTAAGAATTTTGAAAAGAATAATTTTCCTTCTGTTAAGCTTGGTTTCTGCCTTTCAATCGCTTGAAGCAGGTACTATAGTTTTATCGAAAACCAGCCTGGGTAATTTTGGCTCTTGCCCCGTGAATTATGCCACAGCGCCTGCAAGGTATAAAATTTGGGCCACAGGATTAAACACAGGAGTTACAATTACTGCACCACTACATTTTGAGGTAAGTTTATCTGTTAATCAAAATTTTGGAAAGGCGATTTATATTCCTAATAACGGAACTGTTTTAGATACCACAGAAGTTTTTGTGCGTTTTGCCCCTTTACAAACCGGAGCTTTAAATGGATTGTTATCCAACTCAAGTTCTGGTTCAAGTACAGTGAATTTAAATCTTATTGGAACCGGAGCAAGTGGATTAAATATTCCCGCAAATTATTATTCAGGTATAACTCAAACAGGGTCTGCTTTATTAACAGCCCTGTACAATAAAATTGCAGGTCATACGAGCATCAGTTATGCTGCATTATGGTCAGCCTTCCCCAATTCTGATGCTTTTTATGATGGTAAAGTCTGGGATATTTATTCAACGGCAATCAGTGGTTCATCAGCTGCTTATACATTTACTTTTTCAACAAATCAATGTGGTTCCTATTCGGTTGAAGGCGATTGCTACAATAGAGAACATAGTTTCCCTCAATCGTGGTTTAGTAGCGCAAGTCCAATGGTTTCCGACATGTACCATATTTATCCGACAGATGGAAAAGTAAATGGTATGAGAAGTAATTATCCTTATGGTGATGTTGGAACAACTACCGACGTTTCGCAAATTGGAGGTAAATTAGGAACTAGTATTTCTCCCGGATATTCTTCTTTGGTTTTCGAACCTGTCGATGAATACAAAGGCGATTTGGCCAGAGCTCAGTTGTATTTGGCTGCCAGGTATAATAACTTAATTGCATCATGGCAAAACAATGGAAATGCCAATGAAATTCTTGCCGGAAATGCCTATCCCTCATTTGATGACTGGCAATTAAATTTACTAATAAAATGGCATAACCAAGACCCCCCAAGTGTTAAGGAAATCAATAGAAACAATGCTATTTTTAATGTTCAGGCAAACAGAAATCCTTTTGTTGATAGTCCGCAGTTTGTAAACAGAATTTGGGGTTTAGCTAAACCTTCAGAACCAACCATTGCCAGTTCACAATTGAGTTTAGATTCTTTTACAACAACTGCTGCACGATTAAGATGGAAAACGGGAAATGGTAACAGAAGAATTGTAATCATGAAATTAGGTTCTGCTGTCAACCAGTTTCCATTAGATTCTATAAATTATGCAGCTAGTTCTGTGTTTGGTTCAGGGGCCAATTTAGGTGGCGGAAATTTTGTAGTTTACAATGGAATGGGTTCCGGTGTAATAGTAACAGGATTAAGTCCAACACAACCTTATTACTTAAGTGTGATTGAATACAATGGTTTGAATAGAACCGCTAATTATAATATTACTAATGTTTTAAATTCTTTCCCGATATTTCTTCCGGTTGAATGGTTGAGTTTTACAGGTGAAATATCAAATAGGGATATTGAATTACAATGGAAAACAGCCTCAGAAAAGAACTCCTACACTTTTGAAATTGAAAGAAGTTTTGATGCAGAAAACTGGGAAAAAATTGGAGAGCAATTAGCCGCAGGAAATAGTAATGTCCAAAACAAATACTTTTTTACCGATGAAAACATTATTGAAAAATCAAATTCACTGGTGTTTTATAGGTTGAAACAGATTGATTTTGATGGACAATTTTCATATTCAAGTATAATTTCTCTAAAAATTCCCGGTGTTGATTTATCGAATCTGGTTTTATATCCCAATCCTCTAAACAAGCCAAGTATTCATATAGATGGAATTAATGAAAACCAATTGTTCGATGTGTATGTTTATGATATTACAGGTTTGGAAGTTCTTAGTTTTTTAAATAATAAAGGAACGGAAAAGTCAATTGAAATAAACGGACAATTAAAGAATGGCGCTTATTTCTTTAGAGTAAAACAAGGCAATTCTGAAAAAACAAAATTGGTAGTAATACAATGAAAATGGTAACCCTCACAGAGCACAAAGAAATAAATGATTCTTATGTTTTTAAAGTAAACAAAACCGAACAAGACTGGAACAAGGAATTGAATTCAGATCAATTTTATGTTCTTAGAAAAAAAGGAACAGAACGTCCGTTTACAAGCGAATTTGAAACACAATGGGATGGTGGTTTATACCAATGTGCAGGATGTGGTGAAGAATTGTTTTCTTCTGATGGGAAATTTGATAGTGGATGCGGATGGCCTAGTTTTTATGAAGCGGTTGACAAAACCAAAATTGTTACAAAAACCGATGAAACACATGGCATGGTTAGAACTGAAATTATGTGTGCAACATGCGGCGGACATTTAGGTCATGTTTTTGATGATGGTCCCAAAAACAAAACAGGATTAAGGTACTGTGTAAATGGATTGTCCTTGAAATTTAAGAAACATTAATCCCTAAAATCATTGGAAATGAAGGGAATTGTGGCCTTTTTTACCGATTGAATAAGCTTTTAGGAGCATTAATTTAAATTTCGTTTCTTTGTACAAGTTTTAAAAATTAAGAAAATGATATTCAAGTTTCTTTTATACGCCTTCTTATTTTATGTCCTATTCAGATTTTTATTTGGAGGGTTGTTTAAGGTAAAGGTTTATAACAATATCAATCACCATCATTATCCTCCGCAGGATAAGGAGCAGGGACAACCTGAAGGTACAATCACCATCAATAAAAAAGTAGAAAACAAAAAAACTACCGGCAGCGATAAGATTGGCGAGTATGTAGAATTTGAGGAAGTGAAATAAAATGCTGGAAAAGAAACTCAGATCCTGGTTACTGCAGGCGCTTGGCACCGAAAATTATTTGTCGCTTGTTAGTAGCACATATATCCGTTTAATAGCCAATGGAAGATTAAAGAAGAAGTATCCCGAATTGTTTTTCCTTGAAAAACTGGTACAACCGGGCTTTACCTGCGTTGATATTGGCGCCAATGTTGGTTATTACTCTGTGTTTCTTTCAAAATATGCAGGCAAAACCGGACATGTTTATTCTGTTGAACCTGTTCCAATGTTTGCCAATGTTTTTTTAAAGAATACCAAGTCGTTTGCTTTAAATAACATCACATTATACCAAGTTGCTTTAGGTGCCGAACAAAAAGAAATTACACTTGAAACGCCTGTTTTAGATGGCGTTTTCAGACATGGTTTAACCAAGGTTGTTGATCAGGCCTCAAACTCAGGCGGATTGAGTTACAAGGCCCAAATGTTGGTTGCCGATAATTTATTTAAGGATGTAGCGCGTCTCGATTTTTTGAAATGTGATGTAGAAGGTTATGAGGTGTATTTATTCCCTCAGATGAAAGAAACCATTCAAAAATTCAAACCTCTTATTCAGATTGAAATCAGTGAAGAAGAGAACCGCAGAAAAATGCTGGAATTGTTTCAATCATGGAACTATTCGCCTTATCGCTTAAAAGACGAACAATTGGTAAACCTGACATCAAATGAAGCTCTTTCTTATGAAGAAGGAGATTTTTATTTTAAAGCGAATTAACTAATCCATTTTTCTTAATAAATTAACTTATTAAAGCCTATTCTGTTGCTTGGTTTTAATCAGGTTTTTTTGAAAGGAAATTTTCTCTTGCTTAAAAAGATTGGAACTAAAGCTTATTAGATACAAGTATATAATAGAAGTTTATGGTGAATTTAGATTGCCATACAAAGCTCAATTGACTTAAAGCATAAATTCATCGGCTTCATTTTTAAATCACTAATTGTAGTTTGAAGTTTGCCACAAAAAAAGCTGCTTTTTCAACTAGAAAAAGCAGCTTTTTTAAAATAGGTTTCTGATGACTACCAATCATCTTCGTCAATAATTTTAGGCTCTCTTAATGCAGCTTTATAACTATTGATTAATTCATTCACATCTTTATCGGCAGCTCTTAATACAGCATCATTTTGGCGAATATTTGTGATACTTGTATAATAATATTCAAAATAGTTTCTATTGGCTTTTGTACTTCCTGCAGGTTTTACAGATTCGTGAACCAAATTAGAAATCTGGTATTTAAAACGTCCTTCTTTGATATAAATAGTTAATCTCATTTCATATCTGCCAATATTTCTTTTGGTATATTTATTTAAGTACGAATAAGCAGGGATATAGGCTATGTAAACCAATTTTTGGTTCCTTTTGTCTAGGTCGATTTTAGTATCTTTTCCAAGTGTTTTTTCTGCCCATCTTTTGGTTCTTAAATAAAGTGAATCAGAACCACTTTCTTCTTGTTCTACAACACCCGAATAGGTAATTAAATTAGTCGCAGAATCTACACTTAAAACAATTCTTTCATAAGGTTTTAATGTTGGATCAATAGGGTCTTTAGAATTGTTCATATCAAGAGTTGGATCCATGTTTGAGGAATCAACTGCCAAAGTATCCGGATTTGAAAAGTCAAAGCCAGGCGATGC
>JBIPMI010000055.1:0-11615 GCA_044369215.1 Bacteroidia bacterium
GGCAATAACAGTATTCTAGCCAATATTGGTTCAACAAAAATTGCTTATGTCAGCAACAATACTTTTAATATGATGAGCACAACCAATGCTGATTTTGTGCATGAAAACGAACATTGGTTGCAAAACCTGGTCAGAAAATCAACATTGATAAGCGGCGTTGGAGAAAAACAACGCAATCAGTTTTTTAGGTTATTAAGGGATAAAATTGAATTAGTGAAAAACAAAATTGACAATCAATAATATTCAATTGCCCCGCGGTTTTAACCCGGGGCTATTGAATTATTCTGGCATTGAATTGTGGTGCAATCCCTCATTATCCCTGGGCTAAAGCCTCAGGGCTATTGAGGGATCAGACGATTTGAAAATCCTTTAATAGCACTGGGCTGAAGCCGCAGTGCTATTAAAGGATCAGACAATTCTCTATTGAATATTAATAATTCTTTCTTTGGCAATTTTATATTGTTCAATCAATTCATCCATATAAACCTGCACAGGTTTGATGTCTTTTAACAAGGCTGAAATTTGTCCGATTTCCAATTCGCCTTCTATTAAATCGCCTTCTAAAATGCCTCTTTTAGCACGCCCTTTTCCTAAAATTTCGCGCAATCGTTCTGTACTAGAATTTTGTTGAATGGCTTCATTGAGTCTTTGGTACAATTCATTCTTTAACATCCTTACTGGTGTCAGTTTTTTTAATGTCAGTTCGGTATCACCTTCTTTGGCTTCTAGTACTTTTTGTTTGAAAAAAGGATGTGCCGATGACTCTTCACAAACCGCAAAACCTGAACCAATTTGTACCCCATCTGAACCTAATGCTTGTGCCGCTAATATGCCTGCACCTGTTGCGATTCCACCTGCTGCAATGAGAGGAATTTTACAGATTTCTCTGATTTGAGGAATCAGACAAAAAGTAGTGGTTTCTTCCTTTCCATTATGTCCACCAGCTTCAAAACCTTCAGCTACAATTGCATCAACTCCCGCTTCAATAGCTTTTAAAGCAAACTTTGTATTGGCAATTACATGTACCACTTTAATGCCATGTGATTTGAGTATCGAAGTGTACAAAGAAGGATTTCCTGCTGATGTAAAAACAATGGGAACTTTTTCTTCAATAATGGTTTGAATATGCTGTTCGGCATGTGGGTACAACAATGGAACATTAACACCAAATGGATTGGAAGTAGCCGCTTTACATTTTTGAATATGTTCTTTAAGTAAGTCGGGATTCATGCTACCCGAACCAATTAAACCTAAGCCACCAGCATTACTTACAGCAGAAGCCAAACGCCAACCACTGCACCAAACCATGCCACCCTGAACAATGGGATATTTAATTTGAAAGAGTTCCTTGATGCGGTTTGTATTCATTAACCAAAATTAATTTCGGTACTATCGCCGATGTTTAAACTTTGAATCATTCCCTTTAGCAATGCATCATTACCAATTAGTGAACGATGTAAGATGGCATATTCAATTTGCGCATAAGGACCAATAATTGAATCGCGGATAGTAGAGTAATTCAGAATTGCATCTTCACCAATAGACACATTCGGACCAATGATACAGTTGTTGATTTTACAACCTTCACCAATAAATACAGGAGGAATGATGATGGTATTTTCGAATTTATAATTTGTTGTATCGTAATTTAATCTTCTTAATAAAAGTGAATTGGTGTCAATTAAGATTTCCTTTTTACCGCAATCGAACCAATTATCTACATCAAAGGTTTTGAATTTTACACCAGAATCCACCATTTTCATCAAAGCATCGGTGAGGGTGAATTCGCCGTGTGTTTTGAGTTTTTGCGCCATGTTTTGCTCGAGCGCATCGAACAACATCGCACTTTCTTTGATTTTGTAAACTCCCACCAAAGCCAAATTACTTTTTGGAATGGAAGGTTTTTCAATCATTCTAGAAATATAACCATCGCGGTTTACCTCGGCTACACCAAACATTCTAGGGTCATCAACCTTTTTAACACCCAACATCGAGCAATCTGAATTGAACACCAAATCTGCATTCATATCAACAATGGTATCACCAAAAACAATGAGGATTTCATCGTCTGGATTGACGTATTCTTTTGCCAACCAAATGGCATGACCAACACCTTTACCCGAAGTTTGGATAACAAATTTAGCATTGATATTAGGAAAACTCTTGAGGATGTATTGTTCGATTTTATCGCCGAGGTAACCAATAATAAAAATAAATTCATTGATACCATTTTGGTTGAGGTATTCGGTGATATGACCTAAAATGGGTTTTCCTGCAATAGGAATAAGCGCTTTAGGTTGTGTATGTGTATGCGGACGAAGACGGGTTCCAATGCCGGCAACAGGAATGATTGCTTTCATGTTTTGTTTGATATCAACATCAATTGAAATTCAAAAATAAGGATAAGCGCTTAAACATGGAAAGAAAGTGTAGAAAATACAATAAGAGTTTGACACAAAAGAATAAAAGGACTTTAATTTTTAAACTTTTGTCTTTACTCTTTTGGAGGAATTTACATGAAACTACTTTGTAAAAAATTGTATTTCTCTTAAAAATTAAGTTCCATTTTAATATTAAGAATTATAAATCAACGAATTATATTTCCTTAGGAATTTCTTTACATACCATTAAGTCCTGAAAAATAAATTAGCTATTACAATTTTTATAATTATGAAACACATTAAACCTCTTTTATTTTTTGCTATTCTTTTATTAGGATACCAAAGTTATTCTCAACCGGTAACAACCTACAATTCACCTGGTAACACCTTTACTCTAACTAGCACTACTTTTCCTGGTGATGTTGAAATTAATGCACTAACTACTGTTATAATTCCTTTTGGCACCACCATAAAACTTAAGTCAGATAAAAAAATTACTGTCAAACTTGGAGCTAAATTAATTATTCAAGGCAAGTTAACTAATGAATTTCCTAACAGTAATTTAAAAGCTTTTGGAATTTCATTATTGGGAGATACTAATTTTATTCAACCCAATATAAATTCAGTAATTAACAACCAATATCCCGGAAACAACCCAAATACCAACGGTGTTGTAATAGTTGAGAATGGAGTTATTGAAAATTGCCGATATGGAATTAGATCTGTTGATGGTGGAATTATTTATGCAAATAATTTGACAGCTAGAGACAATGTAAGTTCAATTATATTTACTGCTAGCCTTGCTCCAATGAGAATTACAGCAAAAGCAAATGCCAGTTTAATTAAAAATTCAAACTTCTATCAAACTGTTGCTGATCCAAATGATAATCAATATACAATTGAAGGAATTGGCAGATATGGGATGATTATTGAAAATTGCAATTTTTACAATGAAAATTTCAATAATAATGTTTATTCTAATATTGCAATTTTAATGTCAAATAGTGGAGTAACAATAAGGAACTGCGATTTTTATGATTATTACGTTGAATCTGCTACAAATATGCCAATAGCTCTATATAATAGTACAACCTTGCTTAATTTAAGAAAAACTTATATAGAAATAAGTAACTGTACTTTCAATGATTGTGTAAGAGCAATTGAATCAGTTGGTCCAGAAGTCCTTACAATAAAAAACAATACTTTTAATGCTTTTCAAGATGGCCTAAATAAGAGATCTGAATATTTATATCTTTCAGGTTCACATGGACTAAAACTTGAAAACAATACTTTTAATAATTTTTATGACGTAAATTATGTAGTTACACAAATTAATAATTCAGGACAATTTGGGAATAAAATAAACAACAATATTTTTAATAAATGTTATTTAAGTTTTGAATGCCGAGATAACAATAGAGGACTTCAATTTAAGTGCAATGAATTTAACCTCCAAACAAATTCTAACAACCAAAATATTTTAGTTAAATCGACCTCCAGCAATCTTCCTCTTTCAAATAGAGGCATACCAAATCAAGGTGCAAAGGTTACTAATGATGTGAATGGATTCTATTTACCAGGTAATTTGTTTTCTCAACTTTGCCAAGGAACTGATTGCGACTTAGAAAACTATTCAGATAATCCTAGTATAAAATACTATACATACCCAGGGGTCGCAAACAAGAGTATTCCCTTATTCCGATCGCCAAATGTTTTAACTGAAGAAAACGCTCAATCAATTTTTAACAATAGAACAAATGGCTGCGCTTCCTCTCTCCCCTTTCCTGTTATCATTACAAGGAAAAAAGATGCAATTCTTTTAAAAAGTCAGGTTATAACAGATACTAGCTATCACGATAAACAACCTGTATTAAATTATTTAGACCAATATATTGAAGCCTTGGAATATGATATACTTCGCCACTATATGGAAAACATACCCGATTCTTTAATTGCTTATTTAAGTGATGAAAAAACCAAGCAAAAACGCTGTTTTCTTATTAACTTACATTTGGGTATGGGTAATACGGGATTGGCCTTGGCAGAATTAGATTCTTTAATCCCTGAACCCAGTGAAACAGATTTAATTGTTTTTAGAAATTACTATTTAAAACTTATTCAATTAAGTCAAAGCCTTAGCTCATGGTCTCAAATTTCTGCAGCAGATTTCGCTTATTTTGTTTCCATCTCAGAAAGCTTTACACTAACAGCATCAAAAGCAAAATGTTTAATCAAAGAAATTATGAATGCCAGCACCAATCAAAGTCTTATAAAAAGAAAGGTAAATACAAGCAATGAGTCTGAACCAATTGTTTTACAGGTATATCCTAATCCACTAAAAGATAAAATTTATATCAAAAACAACATCGCATTACAAATATTTGAAATCTATGATTTAAATGGAGCTTTAATAGAAAAAGGTAATTTAAGTGGAGAACAAGCTGAAATAAATTTGATTCATTTGAAAACAGCTCAATATGTTTTAATTTTAAAAGATGAAAGTGGTAAGACATACCACCGTGTTATTGTAAAAAACTAAAACATACATGTTTAAAAGAGTCTGTATACTTCCCATTTTATTCATTCTGCCCTTTATAACTAAGGGGCAGAATGGCATAAAATTATGGAATTATTTTAATTCGAATTCAATTAGGGAAACACTTTTATTGCCAGATAGCACATATTTGGTTATTGGAACTGCATCCCCCTTTATTTTAAGGTTCGATGCTAATTTTAATTTATTGTATTCTAAACAGCTTAAATCCAAAGACCAGAATAATATTTATTCGTCGCATTATGCTAAAGGAAATTCACTTATTTGTGGAGAGTTATTTTCGTCATTACCAACTAAAGAATTCAAATATCCATTTATTTCAGAATTAAACGCCTGTTACGAAAATACTTGGAGTAAATTATTTGTTTTCCATGATGTTTTTAAGGATACTGATATAATTAATAATTCAGCACATTTTAGATATGCAGCTTCTGACAATGATGATTTTTTATATATTATTTCAAATTATGAAGAACCTTACAAATTAGAAGGTCCTCGATTCGCTCCATTTATATACAAATTTGCAAAAAATGGAGAATTCATTTGGCGTAAACCAACTATGAAAATTAGAAATTTGGACATGTCGGTTACAAGTTTTAATATCAACAATAATAACTTAATTTATTCAGCTTATTCATGGTTTCAATATTCTATAGATAAGCCGAATTTATTTGCCTTAAGGGGTGTTTTTGGAGCCTTCGATACCACAGGTAAGTCTATAGGTGAGTTAGTTTTTATTAATGATACATTTTTAACCAATTCTGTTGGTCATTTAAGTATTCCTAGCACAGGAAAAAATATCTTAATCAATTATAAAGGTTCGAGTAATAATCCAATAAAAGGCTATACAGATGAAGACCATTTAATTGTGCTCGATTCAAACTTTCAAATTAAAAGTAAAAAATCAAGTACTAGCAGAGATTCTTTGTTATATGTGAACATGATAACAGCCTATGGCAAGGATTCAAATTTTTGGGTAATCAGATTTATGCAGAATCCTAAATCTGGGGGCGATTATTTCAAAAGAAAAAATACACCATATCTCTTTAAACTCAATCATACTCTTGATGTTCTTGATTCTTTTGAATTGTCTTTTTTTAAAACCAGTAATTTTGATGATACAACTGTTTACTGTTATCAGTTTTTTCAACACCCTGTAATTGACTCTGCTTTTGTTTTTGTGGGAAATCAAGTTTTTAGAAGCATTATTCAAAATGTATTTGTTTGTGTGATTTCTAAAACCGGAAGATTACTCGATGTTCAAGTACCCCTATCTACTCCTGATCCATTATGTCCGCAAAAGGTAAGTAGCGGTCAAATCCCACTCAACTTTGGGAACAATGATACCTTACACTTTTACACTTATTACAACAGAAACTTTTATGACCCTCCTACCAGTTTAATTGAAAACAATTTGGAGGAAAAAAATATTAAGTTTTATCCCAACCCAACAAATGGCATAGTACAATACGAAAGTGAAGAACCCTTGGTTCGTTTAGAAGTATTTGATACAAAAGGCCAAGCTCAATACATTGTATTCAACCCTGAACAAGAACAATTTGATATGACAGGTTTAGCAAGTGGAACTTATTTAATTAGGTTCGAAAACAAAAAAGGTAAATCTGGAACCATTAGGTTGAAAAAAGATTGAGACTTAAGTTACCCTTCAATCTTTTAAGAATCTTATAAAGATTTTATTAATATTGAATTGATTCTTATTGATATAGATATTTTAAAAAGTTTTACTCTTCAATCATAAATAGGTTATGATATTAAACTGTTTCTAAAGTACTAAATATCATAAATTTAATATGACAAAAAAATTAAACTTTATTATATTTGATTTAGCCTAATGCCCCAATTTTTTCAGCATGATTAAACTTCTATTTAAATTCAATATTCTTTTAATAAGTCTTGGTTTAGTTACAAGTATTTTTTCTTCTTGCAAACAAGATGCTAAAATCAATTTACCTGAATTGAAGGAAGGATATTATAAGTTTGAGATTCTTGAGAAATATGATTTTCCGCCCGAAATAACTAAAGAACAAGAATACGCATTAGACTTTTCTCAGATAGTTACAAATCCTGGGTTTTTAATAAAAAAAACTAGTCAAACAAATGAATTTAGTGCTTGCATTACGTACAGGTACATTTCTAGTAATCCAGGGTGTAGCCCTGTTAATTTCCCTTTAAATCTTATTTATATTAATAATGATTCTCTTTATCTTCAAAATCCTTGGTTTTATATAAGAGGTTCATTTAATGGTTATGTGCCAAAGTTTGGTGCAGCTGTTCCAAACCAGTTTGATAGTACAACTTTAAAATACCAAGTTAAATTCTCTGGACTAAAACTCAACAACAACTCTGAAATTGAAGGGTACTGGAGAGAAAATTTTCAATACAGGTATGTAAAATTTGAAGATGCAATTAAAATTGACTCAATAGTAGACAGACCCATTTTTGCTAAGTTTAAACTGAAATTTGTTAAGGGAATTTAAGTATGAGAATAGCCTTCATTTTATATTTTGTTTTGATTTTTTCTGCTTGCAAACAAGATACTAAAATCAATTTACCGGAATTGAAGGAGGGATATTATAAATTTGAGATTCTTGAGAAATATGATTTTCCGCCCGAAATAACTAAAGAACAAGAATACGCATTAGACTTTTCTCAGATAGTTACAAATCCTGGGTTTTTAATAAAAAAAACGAGTCAAACAAATGAATTTAGTGCTTGCATTACGTACAGGTACATTTCTAGTAATCCAGTGTGTAGCCCTGTTAATTTCCCTTTAAATCTTATTTATATTAATAATGATTCTATTTATCTTCAAAATCCTTGGTTTTATATAAGAGGTTCATTTAATGGTTATGTGCCAAAGTTTGGTGCAGCTGTTCCAAACCAGTTTGATAGTACAACTTTAAAATACCAAGTTAAATTCTCTGGACTAAAACTCAACAACAACTCTGAAATTGAAGGGTACTGGAGAGAAAATTTTCAATACAGGTATGTAAATCTTGGAACTGGAGGAGGAGAAGGATTTAAAATTGACTCAATAGTCGACAGACCCATTTTTGCCAAGTTTAAACTCAAATTTGTTAAAGGAATTTAAGTATGAGAATAGCCTTCATTTTTTGTTTTATTCTGATAGTAGTGACTTGCAAACAAGATACTAAAATTAATCTGCCTGAATTGAAAGAAGGTTATTATGAATTTGAAATTCTTGAGAAATATAATTTTTTTCCCGAAATTACACCTGAACAAAAATACGCATTTTCATTTTCCCAAATTATTTCACATCCCGGGTTTTTAATACAAAAATCAAACATTGAAAATAGATTTCAAGCCTGCGTCACATATAAAGACCTGATGAAATCAGGTTGCAGCCCTGTTAATTTCGCGTTAAATCTTATTTTTATAAATAATGATTCCATTTATCTTCAAAATCCATGGTTTTATATAGATGGAAGTTTCCCTGATTATTTACCCAGTAATGGCTCAGCAGATGTCCCAAACCAATTTGATAGCACTACCTTAAAATACCAAGTTAAATTCTCTGGACTAAAACTGAACGACAACTCAGAAATTGAAGGGTACTGGAGAGAAATTTTCCAATGCAGGTATGTAAAATTTGAAGATGCAATAAAAATTGACTCTATCGTTGACCAACCCCTTTTTGTCAAGTTTAAACTCAAATTTGTTAAAGGAATTTAAACCTACTTAAGCAATTCCTTCAATATTTAAATCATCAACTAAATCAAAATTCTTAAAACCACTTGCGTATCTCATTAATTAATTTAACTTTGCATCACAAAGCACTTTCAAAAATGAAAGAAACCAATAATTATGAGCAGGACTTAGCTTCTATCAGACAACTGATGGAGCGTTCATCACGTTTTATTTCTTTAAGTGGACTCTCGGGTGTATTTGCCGGAACCTATGCACTTATTGGCGCATTTGTGGCTTATCTATTGATTTATTATCCCAATTCGCCTTTTGGTTACCGCTTTGTTTATGTAAACGAAATGGAAACTTTGTTCAAATTACTTTTAACAGGTACTTTGGTCATGGGTGCTTCTATTTTTACAGGCATTTGGTTCAGTTTAAGAAAAGCAAAAAAAGAAGGTCTCTCCTACTGGGACCATAACAGCAAAAGGTTTTTAATCAATATCAGCATTCCTTTAATGAGCGGTGGTTTGTTTATTTTCGCTTTGATTCTTCGTGGTTACTTGGGTTTTGCAGCTCCAGCTACTTTAATATTTTATGGTTTGTCTTTGGTTAATGCCAGCACACATACTTATTCAGAAATTAGGTATTTGGGTTTGTTTGAAGTTTTATTAGGTTTACTATGTGCTTTCTTTCCTGGCTACGGACTCATATTTTGGAGTTTGGGTTTTGGTGTTTTGCATATTGTTTATGGAACCGTTATGTATGTAAAATACGAAAGAAATTAGTCCTTAATTGAACAAGATGAAATCGGGATTTGAAAATTTTGACAAGGCGTTTGAAAACAAACTTAGGCTGCAGATTATGTCGGTGCTCATGGTGAATGATGATGCCGAGTTTAATACACTGAAGGAACTGTTGAAGGTTACAGATGGAAATCTTGCCTCACACTTAAAAGCCTTAGAAAAAGAGGAATATATTTTGGTGCACAAAGGTTATAATGGACGAAAACCTCAAACCAAATACCAAGCTACCAAATTAGGCAAAACAGCTTTTAAAAAACACTTAGATACCTTAGAACAATTGATCAGAAATCAACACTGATATTTTTTTTACTCATTCACTTTGAAAAACAAAGCACTTTTAAATAAAAATAAAACACATGGAAACACAAGAAAATTTCTTTCAAAAATTCAACAACTGGTTAAGAGAATCGGTGATGGTAAAATTGGGTGTGATTACCTTTTTGGTATTGATATTACTCATTCCTTCGAGTTGGATACAGTCGATTATGACCGAACGCCAATACCGTGTAGAGGAAGTGATGAACGAAGTCTCACAAAAATGGTCGGGACCACAACGTATGAGTGGTCCCATTTTAATGATTCCTTATTACAGAACCATAACAACAAAAACAGGTACAACTGAGCTAAAAGAAAGGGTTTATATTCTTCCTGAACAATTAAAGGTAAAAGCAGAATTAAAACCTGAAGTATTGAACAGAGGCATTTTTGATGCGGTGGTATATCATTCAAATATTCAAACTCAAGCCAAATTCGTGCAACCCGATTTTAAGGATTTAAACATTGATGAAAGCAAAATTATTCAAGACCAAGTTTGTTTATTAAACGGAGTAAGTGATTTAAGAGGAATTGGAGAAAATCCGGGTTTAATTATAAACGGCAAAAACTATACAACCGAGCCTTATGCCTTCGACAACGAAAACAGAATCTTGCCATTGGCTTCTTATGTAAAAGCCAAAGTTTCATTGCATGATATTTTAGATTCAAGCAGTGAAATAAAACTGAATTTAAAATTAAAAGGAAGCAGGAATTTATTCTTTATTCCCATTGGAAAATCGAGTGAATTCAATGTAAATGGCAATTGGGGAAACCCAAGTTTTGCAGGAAGTTTTTTGCCTGAAACCAGAACAGTTGATGAAGCCCATTTTGATGCTACATGGAAAATTTTAGGCTTCAACAGAGACTTTCCACAACAATGGAAAGACCACATGCCTGCTGGTTTAGAACAAAACGATTTAGGTGTAAATCTATTGATGCCAGTTGACCAATACCAAAAGAGCATTAGAACAGCTAAATATGGTATTTTGGTGATACTATTAACTTTCATTAGTTTGTTTATGATTGAATTGATTGTTAAAACAAAAATTCATCCATTTCAATACATTCTCATCGGCGCAGCACTCATTATTTATTATACCTTGTTGTTATCGATTTCAGAGCATTTAGGATTTAATCCAGCTTATATCATCTCATCATTATTGGTAATTGGAATGATTACCTTATACAGTATTAGTTTTTTAAAAAGCACAAAGGTTTCAGCTTTATTAGCCTTTTTATTAAGTAGTTTTTATACCTACATCTTCATCATCACACAACAAGAAGAATATGCATTGTTATTGGGCAGTATAGGCTTGTTTATCATCATCGGAATTATGATGTATGTATCAAGAAAAATTAATTGGTATGGCGAAGAAAGGAAGCAATTAAATGAACCGGTAATAGTTGAATAGGTTTTGTCTGAAAGCAATTTGAAGTACAAGAAAATCTATTTTAATCTTTAATGAATTTTGCTGACCCCTCAATAGCCCTGTGGCTTCAGCCCAGGGCTATTGAGGGATTAAAACAAATTGTAATCATATTAAAAATGAATTGATGGTTCATTTGCAAAGGCCACAAGATTTATATTAACAATCATTGAATGGATTAAATTTTAGAGAAAATACCTCCCAAAGTGAACTCGGGCGGACCTGCGGTCCGCCCGAGTTCACTTTGGGAGGGGGTGGCGTATGATGCATTATTCTACTATAATGTCACCCCGATGGGGTTTAAAGAAATTTGTTTAAAAGTCATATCTCGTTTATTGATCAAGATTCATTTTAATATCATGAATTAAACGAAACCAATTTTGGTTGTTTTCATGATGTAATACCCTAAAGATTAAAAGCAATTTGAAATACAAGAAAATCTATTTTAATCTTTAATGAATTTTGC
>JBIPMI010000056.1:0-11608 GCA_044369215.1 Bacteroidia bacterium
AATGCATTGGCTGATATTGTTTTTGGAAAATACTCACCATCAGGAAAATTACCTATCAGTTATGTACAAGACATCAATAGTTTACCTGCTTTTGATAATTATTCAATGGCAAACAGAACATACAGGTATCAAAGCACAAAAAACAAATACCCATTTGCATATGGATTGAGTTATGGAAAATTTGAATACCAATGGACATCAAAACCGATAGTATTAAAGGACAGTATTCAGTTCAGTATTGAAATTAAAAACATATCATCCTTTGATGCAGCAGAAGTGGCGGAGGTTTATATCAGTTATCCCAATGGAGAAAGAATGCCGATTAAAGAATTAAAAGCATTTCAGAAAAAGAAAATAAATAAAAATGGTTTCGAGAAATTTGAGTTCTCCATTTCAAAAAACGAATTGAAAAAATGGGATTTGAAAAAATCAAAGTGGAAACTAAACAAAGGAACATACAACATCAGTATAGGCAGTAGCAGTGAAGATATTCGATTGAAGGAAGAAATATCTATTAAAAACTGAGAAAGAAATCCTCGAGAAATTAATTTATTGGGCTTGGTCTTCGATAGTATAAACCTGGAAATTTGGCAAAAATCACACTTTATGTTCCGATTATGTGATTTTTTTCACACAAATGGAACTTATTATGTGAAATTGGAATTCCAAGATTAAAATTTTATCAATATTAATACACTTCAACTTCTTTTTTCAAACGCCACATTTCTCCGTTTCTACTTTTTATTTTCTCAATCATTTCTTTTCTATTTAATTCCTGCAGGATGTTGATGGCTTCGAATTCAGGCAGGTTGGTAAGGAATGCAAATTCTCTGGTGGTAAGCGTATTAAAAGAATTAAACAAAGAATGAGGTTGTGTATCTATTGGGCTCTTCTGTACTTCAGGAATAAGAATTTCGAGAGCACTTTCAAAAGTTTGGTATTCCTGAAATCCACTTAATGTGATATGGTTATCGAATCTATCTGTAAGAATAAAGGTTGGAAGCACTTGAATTCCGTATGACTTAACCAAAGACAAATCTTCATCAAACATTTGTTCTGCCCTACTCTCAATGTCTTTAAACAAACGAATTATATCCAAACCAACTTCAAAAGCTGCTTCTTTGATATGCTCTTTTCTAACAATATTTCTATTTTCAAAAAAGAGCATTTCATTTAATCTTCTTAGGAAAATAATAGCCTTATCTATATCCTGAATTTGTGCTGCTTTAAAAGCTAATGAGGGTGGATAAGATGAATGTAAAGGGTCGTTAACCCAGATATCTCCGTTAATTGGAGCATTGTATTTAATCGCGGCATTTTCCCAATATTTTTGAGCATCTTCCGGCAGTTTAATTCCACCCCTATCGTAAGAATCCCAAGATGGTAATAAACCACTCATGCAATATTCTACTTCAATATGTTCTCCATATTCAAGTTTAAGTTTTCGTAATTGTGGTTGAATAATCCAACAAGTTGAACAAACCGGATCTGTGAAATATAGGATATGAACCTTTTTAGATTTGACTTTAATATTCGAATACTCCTCTTTATTTGAAATAAGTGGAACTTTTATTTCTTCATCCTTTTGTAAATGGTAATTTAAAAATTCTGTTTTTAACTTTCTTCCCAACAACAGATGTTCACTTACAATAGGAGCTCGTTGTGCATAAAACATTTGAAATGCAGCGGTATAATTCTTCTCAGAAACCAACAATTGAACCAACAATTTAGCATCAACAAAAGCATTGGTTGTTCCTGCGCTTGTAAATGGTAAAGCCAAATGAGCTGCATCACCAATTAAAACAATATTTTGGTGATGAAATTTTTCTAATAAATCGAAGTCTCTTGTATTCCAAACATAACTTGTACTAAAATCATTATGACTCAATATAGCCTGAACATCATCCGGAAAATCTTTAAGCAGGTTTTGAGAAAAGGATTTTATAGTATCTGCACTTACACCAGACTCAATTGGATTTAAAACCGAGTTAAACTGAGTATACCAAACAATTTCCTCGGTGCCTGTAGGAATATAACCAAACGACAAACTACTTTTATCATCTAAGTATTTTGTAAAAACTCCTTTCTTGGCTATCACCATATCTCTAAATTTACAAACACCGACAATTTCTTTAACTTCAATATCTGTAAATTTAGTTTCACCAAAAAGCTGCTGTCGTATTTTTGAATTACCTCCATCTGCCGCGATAAAAACATCTCCATATTCTATATCACCATTATCAAAAACCGCAGCGATAGCAATATCATCTTTATATAAAAAATGAGAAAAACTTCTACTAAAAACAATCAAATCATCTGGAAGAATATCTAATAGAAACTGAATTAAATCTGCACGTTTTATGCATTGCCAAGGTCTAAGCTTGATATACATCAAATCTTTGTCGTTTGGTCTCTTCAGATGAAAAGTATCAACTAATCTTCCCGGAAGTGAGCTCTCCTCTTTGTAACCTAAAAGTTCTTCGAGTATACTTAAACCATCAGAGTGCATTAAGAAGGCATTTCCCTTGGGAGATATTTCCGAGTTTCTTTCACAAATAACCACATCAACAAGAAATCTTCTTAAAAGAATACCTGTTGCTAAACCAGCAATCCCTCCCCCAATAATTACAACTTTCATAGTTTCAATAAGGCTTTATTCATTCTACTTAATGCTTCATTAAGAATATCTTCTGAGGTAGAGTAACACAAACGAACATATCCTTCTGCACCTTCTCCAAACCATTGTTTAAGTCCGGGAACTATAGCTACTTTTGCTTCATCGAGAATATACTGATGAATTTCCGAACTACTTTTTCCAGTAGCTTGAATGTTTGCAAAAGCAACGTAACAAGAGTCGGGTAAATGACAAGTTATTCGAGGCATTTTATTTAAACCATCTACTGTTAAATTTCTCATTTTCTGCAAATGATCAACAAACGCATCTAGCCAATATCCGCACTCTGTTAAAGCAGTATTTGCTGCAACTTGCGATAAAATATTAACTCCATGGATAGTAGATTGATGCAAAGAATTCTGGTAAACAACATCAAATAAAATAGGGTTTGATGTGAGTAACATACCTATTCTCAATCCAGCCAATCCATAAGACTTACTAAATCCATGTACAATGATGGTTCGATTTGAAATAGCTTCACTAATAGCAGAAATGCAGGTGTACTTTGCTGGTGGAAAAACAATATCACTCCAGATTTCATCTGATAAAATAATTAGATTGTGTTTTTCTGCAATTTCACCAATTTTTAAAAGTTCTTCTTTCGAAAAAACCTTCCCACTTGGATTCAATGGATTACACAAACAAATCATTTTGCAGGAAGGAGAAATCAAACTTTCCAGAAGTTCAAAATCGGGTTCTTGTTTTTCGGGATGAATCGGAAAAGGAACAGCATTGGCTCCAACGGTTTCTATAGAATACCTAAAAAGAAAATCAACCGGATCAAAAATGATGGCTTCATCGCCTTTTTTTAAAAATGATCTGCATGCCACATAAATTCCGAAAGCAGCACTATCAACAGGTAATACATAATCAGGATTAAATTTTACTCCCCTTTTTTGTAAGTAATAATTAGAAATACTTTCTCTAAGAATAGGTAAACCCTGTGTCGGACCATAACTCAGGTAGCGATCTTTTAAATATTTTGAAATAGCATCGGTAATTTCCGGAGCACAAGGAAAATCGGGATCGGCAGCAGTTAAGGGAATAATACCTTCAGGCTGGGTAGCCCACCTAAGATTAAAAGCTCTTTGCTTAAGAATATTTAAGTTTATGTTTTCGGAATTGAACATCAAATAATAATTAACGATTTGTTAAGGAATTGAAACGCCACTTACATAATTTTTAAAGCCATTAAAATAAATATTTCAATTACTAACACAAAAAAAGCAGTTCAAAATCAAAATTAATAGAAAAACTTAAATATGACCATTTGTAGATACATCTTAAAGCTCAACATTTGTTTGATATTTTATCTGCATTAAATGAGAATCGATAGGAACAAAATCTTTAATAGGTAAACCTAACCAAGACGAGGCACTATTTACCTCTTTAAACTTCTCAACATCCATTTTAAAAAGCTTAGCCATGGCTTTATAAATTTTAATTAGAAACTCATGATTAGGTGAAGTAAAAAGAATGGCAGCCCTTAAAATACTGGTTAATCGAACCGACTTTTTAAAAAAATCTAAATAATCATGTAATTCCAATCTAAAAATAATTGCAAGTGAATCACTAAAATCCATTAAAAGGTTATAGTACGGATTATATAAAGAATTTTCCATGTATTTTAGGGTTAAACCCTTCAAATCTCTTGTTTGAACTTTATACTGAAAGTTTGCAAGAATCAGTTTATTTTCAGGAAGAATTTTATAGGATAAAAAGGATTTCATTACTAATGCAAATGTAGGTCAATTAATGGTGTAACAGTTTAAAAAATCACCTATCAAGTGTAAATATTTGTGCGATTTGCTGCAAAATTGTGTATCCTGGTTTTAAATTTTTCATTGAAAAACTTGATGGAAAAACCTCCTTAGTATTTTATTAATACAGAGAAAATAGATTGCACTTTATGAACTTGAAAAATAAAATAAAATCTATTCGATATAACTTTTTGAAAAAGTATTCAAATCGCAAGCTCAAATCTGATATCACAAAATATTTAAGGAAAACCAGCACTTTAGAATCAGAACTAAAATCAGCATTAAGTTTTTACGAAACAAATGAAATACAAACTTTTCCTTATTCATTCCCTCATAAATACAGAACAGCACAATTAGAAATACTTAAAGATGAAATTGCGTTTTATTGTTTAATCAATCAGCACAAATTGTATTTCAAAAAGGATTGGTCTGAAGAAAGTTGCAAAGCCTATTTAAAAACCTTATTGATTGAACAAGACCCTGCTTCACCTCATGCTTATTGTTCAGAAATTTTTAAACCTGAGCCGGATGAAATTTTAGTAGATATTGGAACAGCTGAAGGTTATTTTACTCTATTAAAATTAGACGAAGTAAAGGAGGTTTATGCTTTTGAAATGGACAAAAAATGGAATGACGTTTTAAAAATCAGTTTCAAAAATTATTTCAACAAAGTAAAATTATTTGAAGGAAAACTAGGGAATTCAAACACAAATGGAAATTATAAATTAGATGATTTTAAGGAACTTTATCAGCAAAAATTATTTATTAAGATAGATGCAGAAGGTTCTGAATATGGTGTTTTTGATGGCATGAAAACTTTGCTATCACAAAACAATCAAATTAAAATTGCTGTCTGTACCTATCACAAAAAAAATGATGCAAACGAGTTTGAAGTTTACTTTAAGTCATTAGGTTTTCAAACTGAATTTTCAAACGGCTATATGTTATATCGATTTGCCAAAGACCTAAGTGAACCCTATTTAAGAAAAGGTGTACTGAGAGTTTGGAAGTAATGTATAAAATTGACTCAAGGTAAAAATCAACCTCAACATTTAGTCTACTCTAATATTATTTTTTCGGTAAGTTTTCCGGCTACATCGATGATCTGCAACCAATACATTCCTTTCGGTAAAAATTCAACTGAAATATTTTCGGCAAAATCAGTAGCTAAAACTTCCTCACCTAAGACATTATACAGTTTAATTTTTGCTTGATTTGAAGCTTCGTAATCAATAAAGATTTTGCCGGTACTTGGATTCGGATAAATCAACAATATTTTTGCCTTTAGATTTTCATTGATAGAAGAACCGCTAGTGCCAATTATAGAATACAACTGATTGTTTGAAACAAATAAAATGTAGTTACTTCCTGCATACAGTCCTTCTGTTTTAAAATTTGGTATGGTGTCGATAAGTGAATATGCTATAGAAGTCCCAGCTGTGGTGCCATTTGTTTTCCAGATTTGGTCGCGATAAATATTATCATTGGCAACAAAATACATGGCATTAGCAATCTTTGTAAAATAACGTGGATCAGAACCATTTGTATTATTGGAAATATCTTTAAGCAAAACAGTGTTGGCTGCTGACCCATCACTTAAATAAGGTTCCCAATCATTGTTATCTTTTCCTCCTAATACCAATTGATTACCGAAAACACCAATTGCATTGCCCGCATTTGTTAAACCCGTAATAGGTCCATGACTATTTCCATCAGTTTTATGTAGCGCTTTATAAACAGTTCCCGAATGGTAAAAAAATTCATTTTTGTATAATGTAATTGAACTCATATTTCCACCTCTAATTATTTTTGTACCCGCCTTTGAGCCATTAGAGCGCCAAAGGTTTCCAGCACTTCCCATATTATCTAAAAACACAAGTAAACTATCTGAACTAACTGCTTCTGAAATCCTACTAATCTGATAATAAAAGGCACTGTCTTTTAATAAAATTGTACCTGCTGAAGTTCCATTTGTGCTCCAAAGTGCCACATATGAATTATTGAGATTGTATGCTGAAAATACAACAGAGTTACCTGCTTTATAAAAAGATTGATTCTTGTCTTTTGCTGCCTTAACAAATACATTCGATTTTACTTCTACTGTGCCAGTAACAGTACCATCTGTTTTCCAAACAGAACCGGTACTAGGATTGCTTGAAATAACTGAAAAATAAGCAGTGCCATTGATAGAACTTAAGCCACTTAATTCAATATTATTACCTTGATATTGTTTAACAACGGTGGTACCTGCTTTGGTTCCATCAGACTTATACAATGAAGCTTGTCCTGACAATGGCTTAGCAAAAAAATAAAGAGAATTATTAAGATTAATAAGGTTCTTAATGAACTCAAAAGAGTCTTTTACTAAAACAGTTCCTGCTAGTGTACCATTGGTTTTCCATAATTGAAAATGGTTATTCTGTTTGAACTTAAAATATGTGTCATTTTGCACAAGTGCTATATCTTTTAAAGTTGAATCAGCCATATTCGACTTTAAAAATATAGGTTTTTGTGCTATTGAAAGATTGGTAATTAACAGCATCAAAACAGCAAAAACAATTTGTTTCCAGGTAGTATATATTGAACTCATAAACCAAATATATTCAATTCAAACTAATTGTAAATCAATCATGTATTGAAACTTAGGAATAAAGAATTAATTAAGACTCAACACAATTCACAAAGACTAAATTTATTATTAAAAACATAAACTTAAATCAATTCAGTTTTAGTTAAACTATGCTATTTGTATTATAAAAATAGTTGATGTGAAGTAATCAGTCTTTTATAAAACAAAAAATGAAGACAAAGATTAAACCTTTGTCCTCATTGATAACTAAATAGAAAAACCTATGACTCTAAATCTGACTTCTTTAACATCTTTTTCACTCCATAAGCTATTGAAGCAGCGGTCAACAAAATGATTCCTCCATCAATGGGAGTATCAGCAACATCATCATTAAATACTGGTTGTGCAAATGCTGAATTGTTCAGGAAAAACGGCATAAAAAGTACCAATAGAATTTAAACTATTTTATACTCCTAATTTTATAATTACTTAATAAATATGATTGTTTTAGAAACATTTTCATTCGAGATGGATATAAAAAAGAGGCCTTGTTAGATTTGTCAACTTCAATATAGACAAACGAGTTTAGAATCGTTTATTTAGGGCCTGCTGAAAATCTTATTTATAACTTATTATCAATCAATTACGCTTTGTTTTAATAATTTAAATGCACGGTTTTAAGAACAATTGCTTAAAAATCCTTGCATTAAGTACAATTAGTTTTCAATTTACTTAAAGACAGAAACAAGGCCATCTTTGTCGTTGCTGCCAAATTGAAGTATACTATTTACATCTTAAACAAAAAATAGAAACAACCCAGTTTAATACCGAGGCAATTTTGTTTAGGCCGATTTATTGGACTTTAACAATATGCATTCGGTACAAATTGGCAGCCTCTAAAATCTGAACTGTTTCTGTCTTTTTCAGCGGGCATTATTTATTAACCGCCGAAGGAATCAAATAAAGTTGTTGTGCCGGGAGGGTGTTGGCTCTATGCTGTTTTATAAGCGACTAGAGTGGACAATTTTGAAATACTCATAAGATTATTGTTAGGTTAAAATGATAGGCTTTGTAAGGTATAAATTAACAATATCACTGTTGTCCCATTTGAATGCCCCGATTCTATTAGGATATACGTGAATACGCTTTGTAATGTATGGTTTAATTTCTTCCGGGTAGTGGGCTGTATTTTCAGGGTTGTAATATCCGCCTCCACCTTCATAGGCATTCCAAATAAAGAACCAGCGCGTACTGAGTAATTTGGAAACAGGGTAGAGAAATTCTAATGACACATTACCACAGCCAAGCCCGGTACCATCACGTTTCCACATTAAGTGTGACAGAGGTAGTTTATGTCTTAGTAATAGTTGACTAATAACATTTACATTTTCGTCAAATAAGTACAATCCATGAACAGAGAAGGTATTGGCTTCATTTTCTAATGAATGGAAAACCATTTTGAAGTAAAAAGCTCTTCCAAAATATTCTGGGTTTGGGGTAAAATCTTGGTAAGCCGGATTTAAATAAGGTTTATACTCATTATGATTTATTTGTAATTCAGTAATTTCCTCAATTTCCACAAATTCATGGTTACCTAAATTTATTCTGCCTTGGTCAATAAATGCCATTTCGTGATACGGATAATAATCAGAAAAAATATACAAATTAGGTGTTTCGTAGCTCAATCCTGCATTTAATCCATTTTTATGTATAACATCTATGCTGGTATGCTTTATGCATAAAAAATCATGATGAGCTGAAGGATAGTACAGCACATTTTCTATATGTTGCTCCTCTATAAATTGTTCCCACAAGCCATTCTTCGAAGTGAAGATTTTTGAAAGTTTTGAGTTTATTCTGGTTGCCATGATAATTGAATTAAAAATGTTTACAACACTAGCTCGTTATTTTGAAGTGATGCTTCAAAAAAAACAAATTGAAATAAAAGTGTATGAATAAATTGAAAATCAATTATATAAAATTTATACTATTATTAAAAATTGAAATGTCTTTCAGAATTAACTTTAGTTGGGGTATTTTCATTTTGCTAAGCTTCCGCTATTGATTCAACCTGATTGATGTCTATTGTTTATGGTTGTAAAATCTAGCTCTGCATAATTAAATGAGAAAACTGATTTGTTGAATAGAGATTAAAAATCCCAAGCTCCTATTCCACGGTACTAATTTTTCAAAAATAATGCGGGTAATTTTCAAAACCTGCACGCTAAATAGGGCTTGCTGAAAATCTTTAATTGTTTTTATTATCAGCTAATTGATTTATTAAAACTTAGATGAAAGTTTTTACTAACAATGGCTTTAATTTCTTTGCAATAGTTCTATTTCGTTTTCAATTAAACTAAAGACAGAAACAAGGTCATCTTTGTCGTTGCTGCGAAATTGAAGTATTAAAAAATAAACTATTCCATGCGCAATCCTGCTGCACATGGGGCAACGGTATAGTTTTTCGTGTGTCGCTTCCTTTTTTTCGGCAGATGGTTATCTTTGATATCTTAATGCGTTTCAAACCAGACAGTATTCCGTTATTTAAAAGCCCCGAGCTTTTCCAAACCTTTGAGCAAACAGATGATTTGCTTGTGGTCAAAGGCAATGAGCTTCACCGTTACATTACCCTGCTTATTATGGGCTTTTCGGTGGTATATGCTTTTATTGGCTTTATTCAGGGTCACATACTGCCCAGTGTTATTATTGCTTGCCTTCTGCCATTTACCTTTATATCATATCTTGTTTTTAATGCCGGACATTCAACATCCTCCAAGGTTATAAACCTGGTTACTGTTTCCACTTGCATCGTTTGTATATCCGGATATTATGGACCCACAGCTTTTGCTCAGGCCTTTTTTATTCCATTGCTTTCTAGCACGCTCATTGTGTTTCAGGGGAAAGAGCGCAAGCTGGGAATCATGCTTGCCGCGTTTGTTTTTATTGCGTTTCTTCTGACTGTGGGGATTGATTTTCGTATTGGCCACACACAGTTTTCAGAAGAACAACTGAAGACCGAGCGCACCATGAACCTGATTGGTGCCAGCGTGGTTACCCTGCTTGAAGTGCTGGTGGTGATAACAATCAGTAATCAGATTCAGCACTTGCTGCTGGAACAAACCCGGTCCCTAAATGCAACCATTGGCACACGCGACAAAATGATGGCCATTCTGTCACATGATTTGCGCTCGCCACTGGCACTTATTTCTTCTGCTCTTAACATCATTGCCCCGAAACTTCCATTGCAGAGCGATGAAAAACACATGATGGATGAACTGACCAAGCGGGCCAATGCCACCTTGGTAATGGTGGATAACCTGCTGCTGTGGTCAATGGCACAAACCAGTCAAATTGGTTTTCAGCCTGAAGAAATTTACTTTGCCGATATTCACAAAATGATGCAGGGATTTGTGGAGCTTCATTTGAACAAAAAAGTGCTTGTGGTGTGCGATATTCCTAAGCAGGGCAGTGTAATTGCCGATCGTAACCTGCTGCAGATTATATTGCGCAACCTGTATTCCAACGCAGTTAAGTACTCGTATGAAAACGGCACCATCTCGTTGTCTTTGGTAACGGGGGAACACAAAGCCGAAATTATTCTCAGCGATACGGGAGCCGGAATGGATGCCGAAAAAGCAGAAGAAATCAGAGCGGGCAGAGCAGCCTCTACACAAGGCACTCAAAATGAATCAGGAAACGGCCTAGGCCTGCTGGTGGTAAGGGATTTTCTGAAGATGCACCAGACAGAACTTACTGTACAATCCAAACCGGGCAAGGGCTCAGCATTTTCTTTTCAGTTGCCATTGGCCGTGACGTCTCATTAAACTTCTTCGGGCAGGGTGCGAAAAGCCATTACTTTTTCGACATGTTTTTCACGCGTTTTCTGTTGCAGAGCCGGAGCAAACTCTTTTTGATACAATTGGTATTTGGCTAAGGTAGCACAGCGATATTGAATCGCATAGGTAAACCCGATATTTTCTTCATTCAGCAACCGCAGCATGCGGTAATCTGTGAAAAGGCCGGTTGGAATGCTTTAGTTTCATTTCAAGTTGATAAGCTGATGCCTTATCCTCCTTAGTTACATATCCCATTAATATCCATGGAGTGTATGGTTTTGTTGATGGATTTTCACCTTGATTATGCTGGGTAAGTCTACGGTCAATTGAGTTTGTATGACCTACATAAAACCTTTCGTGCTTTTCTGAAAACAGTATGTAAACAAAATACATATCTAATGGGGTAAACTATTTTGTCTCGACGAGAACCGAACTCATATCAAATGTTTAGGTGCTGACGAAGCGAAGATTGTCAGCATTCTTACCAACAACGTTGTGTCAGGTGCTGACGAATTCGGCTAGAAACTTCACGTTTAAATCTATTATTCTTTTAGCCGAATTGTCAGCATCCTGACCGGCACAGCCGCGTCAGGAAAAAAAGTAGTCTCGAGCAGAATCGAACTCATATCAAATGTTTAGGTGCTGACGAAGCAGAGCTTGTCAGCATCCTGACCGACATAGTCGCGTCAGGAAATTGACCGTTAATTATTTACAGTATTTATTAATAAAGGCAAGTTTCCGCTCCCTTGAAAGATTCTTTAGTTTCATT
>JBIPMI010000313.1:0-3495 GCA_044369215.1 Bacteroidia bacterium
ACACCCGGAATTAATTTCAGGGCAAGTGCATGCATTTTTTCATCTAAACTACTTTCGATACTGGCCATTATTTACAAACAGATTCCAATACTAATTTAATTGTAGCATCAATTGTTTTATGAGGATCATGGCTAAATTCATGTGTGATTCTATTTGCCACAATTGCATTTACTGCCAATGCATTAAAACCAAACAATTTCGACAAGCCAAAAATGGCTGCAGTTTCCATTTCAAAATTGGTTACTTTTTGTCCATCAAAATCTATTGAAGATAATTTAGCAATAAAATCGGGTTCTGTAATTGGCATTCTTAACATTCTTCCTTGAGGCGCATAAAATCCGGAACAGGTTGCAGTTAATCCTCTGATAATTTCAGGTGGAAATTTCGAATCTAATTCATCAGCACAATTAAACTGATAAGGCCAAACAAAATCGAGTCCTAATTTTGAACCATAAGTTCTAAAATCTTTGTCGGGATTAATTTTATAGTACCACAATAAATTATCGAGACCCAAACCCGCTTTTGAAATTAAAATTGAATCAACCGGAATATTTTTTTGCAAAGCACCGGAAGTTCCAATTCGAATGAGGTTCAATTTGCGTGCATTTTGGATAATTTCTCTCGTTTTTAGGTTTACATGAATTAAAGCATCGAGTTCATTAAGTACAATATCAATATTATCGGTACCAATGCCAGTAGATAGCACTGTAAGCCGCTTGGAGCCTATGTATCCGGTATGTGTAACGAACTCTCTTTTATGTTTTTTTAATTCGATGGAATCAAAGTACCTAGACACTTCATTTACCCTATCCGGATCACCCACCAAAAACACTGTATCTGCCACATCCTCAGGCAGTAAATTTAAATGATAAACGGAGCCATCAGGATTTAAAACCAGCTCAGATTCAGGAATTATATAATTCATAAAAGAAAGGAATAAGGCTGTAAATTAATTCAATTACATTTGTAATCAAATTAAACCAAGCTTTATGGAAAAAAAGAAAAACATCATGTTGGTTCCGATAGATTTTTCGGAAATCTCTCTTAACGCATTAGCACATGCTGCACAAATTGCCAAACACTTTGACAATGACTTAGTTCTGTTGAGTATTTTAGAAGAAGATTTTCTAAGTAATATTTTTAGTTTCAGCAAAAACGACACCAAAGAAAACCTTGCAAAAGAGGCATTAATGGGACGTTTAAAAGAAAAGGCTGCTGAAATTCAAAACAAATACGGAATTGTATGTAAAGTTGATGTTAGATCAGGCAAAATTTATAGAACAGTTATCGAAACTGCAGAAGAATTTGGCTGCGATTGTATCATCATGGGAACACATGGTGCAAGTGGAACAGAAAGAATTATTGGTAGCAATGCAAGTAGAGTAATCAGCTATAGCTCAATGCCCGTAATTGTTGTAAAAACTGATAAAAATCCAAATGCTTATAAGAACATTATTTTCCCATTAGACTTATCTTCAGAATCAAAACAAAAAGTTAAATGGGCTATACATTTAGGTAAATCTTATAAATCAACCATTCACATTTTAACTCATAATGTTGGTGATGAATTTTTGAATAATAAACTAATGGCTAATTTGAAACAAATTCAATTATTGTTAGATGAAAACGGAATTAGTCATTCTGAAACAGTAGTTGACAGCAGCAGTGATTTTGCTCGTAAAACACTTGATTTTGCTGAAACCAAATTAGCGGATTTAATTATGATTATGACTCAGCAGGAAGACAAATCAATTCGTGAATATGTGATTGAAACTTATGCTCAACAAATCGTAAATGATTCAGGTAATGTTCCTGTATTTTGTGTAAATCCAAGTTATGATGGATTTAAATCGGAGTTTGTAATTTAATTGGCTGTTGGCTGTTGGCTGTTGGCTGTTGTAAAAACGTAAATTACGTTGACCGCTTTAAAAAATCTTGCTTATTAAAAATGTAGATTCTACTTACTCAAATGAAAGCCAATAGCTAAAAGCTAAAAGCCAAAGTCTTTACAAACAAAAATCCCCGTGCAAGTTTTGCACGGGGATTTTTTGTTTGGAATAAATGCCGATTTTTTCCCTCTTTCGATTAATAAATATTTTCTGCGTTTCTATATCCACTGGTATTTGAGTACCAATCTGTGAATAATGTTCCACCTGATACTACCCAGCTAGCAAACTTGCTGTAAGCGGTATTAATATCAGCTTTTTCAACGGGATAATCAAAAACTGCAGGAATGTTTATTGCCCACGGATACCTGCCATTATTCGAAACATAAGTATCATTAGTATTTAAATTAGATCCATCCTGTTTTGTTCCAAATAAAGCGGTACTAGCTAAGTCTGTTGGTAACTGACCTGGTAAATGCATTTCATATCCCCTGCCAAATCCAGCAGTTCCGTTCCAGATAAAAGGATTATAGGCTCCTAAACCAAATGCGTTTAAAGCAGGACCATTACTAATATTAAAAGCAATATTGAAATTTACATTAGGACTCTGTCCTGAATTAGGAAAGGTATTCCATCCATTCATTAAAGCACGCATATCATTAAAAAGAACCAATACTGCTTTTGATTGTCCTGCCTCTAAAACAGCGCCTGTTACACCACTAATTTTGCTTCTTTCAACCGGAAACTGAACTGCAAATCCATTGTTATAAGCGCCACCTGTAGCTTTTAATACGAAATTTGCTTCAACCCTAACAACATTATTTAATGAATTGCTTACAACAGTATAATTGTAGGTAATCACCACATCATTCATATCGTAATCACCGGTATAAGGCCATTGGTCTTCGAAAGCCAAAGTACTTGTAGCAACAGTATTACAATAAGCTTTTGCAGGATCATTAGGATAACAATCATTCGCATCACAAACACCATCATTATCTGTATCAATACAAGATGGAGTTCCATTTCCTTCCGGATTACAAGCACCACTTGCGATATAAATTCCACAAGCTAAAACAGCACCATTATTTATAGAACCATTGTTGGTTTCAATGCCATTGTCATCACAAAACTGAAGTGCATTTGTAACCAAACCTCCACCATTAATAACAGTTTTGTTTAATACTTTTACTAATGATGTAGAATTGTATCCTTTAATTGTTCCGTTAACAGTAATGTCTTTTGTTTTAAACATGGCTCCATTATACAATCCCAATTCAGAACCTCCATTGATTTTTGATTCCATATCGACTCTGACATAACTGTAATTTTTAAAAATGCTGTTGTTTTGAAACTCCTTTTTTACCCAAAGTTTGCAGTTATTTATAAATGAAGCAGTACCATTTACTTTAAAATTATTTGAAGCTGTTATAGAACCATTATTGGTAACTATAGAACTTCCGTTTACATTCATACTTTGGGTAATATTTATGGTTCCATTGTTTGTGGTATTCGATTGAGAATTCAAATTATAATCACTACCCGCATTGATTGTACCATCGTTGGTAACGCTTCCACCGGGAGTAAATGAATTCGACATACTCACAAT
>JBIPMI010000057.1:0-11580 GCA_044369215.1 Bacteroidia bacterium
GGTAATGGTGAATAGATTTAGCGCTTCTGCATCAGAAATTTTTGCAGCAGCAATTCAGGATTACCATAGAGGAATTGTAGTTGGAGAAAAAACATATGGAAAAGGAACTGTTCAAAACATGACCGATTTGAATCAGTTTATGATGATGGATGGAAAAAAATTAGGTCAAGTTAAGATTACCATTGCTAAATTTTACCGCATATCCGGAGGAAGCACCCAACACAAAGGTGTGATTCCTGATATTGAATTTCCATCGATATATGCATCAAAAGAATATGGTGAAGAAGCCAGCAAATACGCACTTCCTTATGATGAAATTGCTGCAGTTTCTTACAAAGCTCTTCCTGACAACAAATCAGCCATCAATACATTAAAAGTATCTCACCTTGAAAGAATGAAAAGTGAACCTGAGTATGCTTATTTACTTGAAGATATTAAACTGTTTAATGAAGCAAAAGAGAGAAATTATACCAGCTTAAACGAAGAAATATACAAAGCTGAATTAAATGCCGAAGATGCCCGTAAGAAAAAAAGAGATGAGGAAAGAAAGAAAATAAACGAAACCAATAAAGTTGAGCCTAATTTGATTCTAGATGAGAGCTTGAAAATACTGTTAGAAAGTATGAATAAGTAAGCTAAAATTAATTTAATACCTAAGATTTAAAGGGTTGTTTCAAAATAAGAAACAGCCCTTTATTTTTTTAAGAACTCAGTGTTTAAAAATAATTCAACTATTAAAATCCATAAATCACTTCTCGGCATTATAATTGTTAGATTTAGTGAAAGCCATCAAATGAAAAATTCAATCATAATTTTATTCTTCTTGTTTTCAGTTAACCTTATTTCTGCCCAGCCATTCAAAAAAGCATTTGAAAAAAATGGAAAAATTTTAATCACATTGAATACTGGAAAAAGTATTGAAATTAGGAGTAAAGGTCCAATGCAATTATTGGATTATTCAGCGAAACACCATTTAATTATTTACAGTAAAACTGAGCAAATATCAAGAAATAAAGACCAAGAAGGAGTTGATATTTCTGACCAGGTTTCGGTTTATAGTTATCATTCAATTTCAAAAATAGAAACCAAGTTGTTCACAAGTTGCCTGGATGGAGAAGGTGGTACAATTCCCAATTATGCTGATTCTAGTTTTTATCCATTCAAATATTTGTGCAATATTGAAAGAGTGAACCTATCAGAAGATGGAAGCATGTTGTATTTCCAAACCTATGCTTGGAGGGTTTGTCCTGCGGTACATGCATACAATTTAAAAGACAATACTTTGAATTTCTTTCATGCAGGTTGGTTAGAAAAAGTGAGTATGTCGGGTATTCAAATTACCATTACGGGAATTGATTTTATAGAAGTGAATGGTAAAAAAGAAAGCAGCGGCCGATTTACACAATTATGTTTGTTTAACAGACATGGTGTATTGTTAAAACCTTTGCAGGAAAAGGAGTTTTAAGGATTTGATTTATTTTTACTAAACTTCAAAAGGGTAGAATAATTCGTACTTTTGCAAATACAAAAAAGTGTAATGAATAAAACAAGTCAATACTTTACAAAAGACCAAGAACAAATTGCACGATTTGCAAAAGCTCTTGGTCATCCGGTTCGTATTGCCATTCTTCAATTATTACATTCGCAATCTTGTTGTTATCATGGGGATATGGCTGATGAATTACCTATTGCAAAATCTACTTTATCGCAACACCTCAATGAACTAAAAGATGCCGGCTTGATTAAAGGTGATATTACCCCTCCTACTGTTAAATATTGCATCAATAAAGAAAATTGGGAAACTGCTCAAAATCTTTTCGCCTCCCTTTTGGGTGAAATTTCACTTAATGATAGCTGTAATAAGTAATTATTAAATCTATTCGCAATTATACGAACAATATATATTGTTCGTATAATTGCGAACGATTTCTTAACTTATATTACATAAAAACCAATATGGCAGTTAAACTAAAATTCCTGGACCGTTATTTAACCCTTTGGATCTTCCTGGCAATGATTGTCGGGGTATCAATCGGATTCTTTTTCCCCGGAATAAAAACCATTTTTGATGATTTATCGATTGGAACAACCAATATTCCTTTAGCAGTTGGCTTGATTTTAATGATGTATCCTCCTTTAGCTAAGGTTGATTATTCATTGTTACCAAAAGCATTTCAAGACACCAAAGTAATGAGTCTTTCTTTGTTTCTCAATTGGGTAATTGGTCCGATTTTGATGTTTGTATTAGCTATACTTTTTTTAAGAGACCAACCCGATTATATGGTTGGATTAATTTTAATTGGATTGGCTCGTTGCATTGCAATGGTCATTGTTTGGAATGATTTAGCGGGAGGAAACAGAGAATACGGTGCATTATTAGTTGCTTTAAACAGCATCTTTCAAGTAATCACCTATAGTTTTTATGCCTGGTTGTTTATTAATGTTTTACCACAAAAACTGGGGCTTGGTGAATTTAATGTAACTGTGCCCATGAAAGAGGTTGCTCAAAGTGTTGCAATTTATTTAGGCATTCCATTTTTAGCAGGTTATTTAAGTAGGAATCTTTTAATAAAAACCAAAGGAACAGATTGGTATAATCGCAAATTTGTTCCTACCATTTCACCTATCACATTGTACTCATTACTTTTTACAATTGTATTGATGTTTAGCTTAAAGGGTGATAAAATTTTAGAACTTCCCTTAGATGTTTTGAAGGTTGCTGTGCCGCTGGTTGTTTATTTTATATTGATGTTTTTTGTGAGCTTTTTTATCAACAAATCAATGAATGTTCCATATGATAAAAATGCTTCCATTTCATTTACAGCAACCGGAAATAATTTTGAATTGGCAATTGCTGTTTCTATTGCAATTTTTGGTATTCATTCAGCTCAGGCTTTTGTTGGTGTAATTGGTCCTTTGGTTGAAGTTCCTGTCTTAATCTTATTGGTGAAAGCTAGTTTATTTTTAAAGAAAAAATATTACAATCATGTATAAAGTTATTTCAAACATCCTAACAGGTTTTAATGCTGAAAATATATCAGCAGAAAGAAAAGAAATTTTAGGTGGTTTGATTCAATACATTCAAACAAAAAAAGACAATGGTGATAATATTCGTTTGAATTTTATCTGCACTCATAATTCAAGAAGAAGTCATTTATCTCAAATTTGGGCTCAAACTATGGCCTATCATTTTGGTATAAAAAATGTTTTCTGTTATTCAGGGGGAACAGAAGCCACAGCCATGTTTCCTAAAGTTGCAGAAACAATAACAAGCCAAGGATTTGAGATATTGAAATTAAGTGAAACAACAAATCCGGTTTATGCTGTTAAATATGCCGAAAATGAAACGCCAATTATTTGTTTTTCGAAAACATACAATCACAATTTCAATCCAAAAACCCTATTTGGAGCTATTATGACATGTAATAGCGCAGATGAAGCTTGTCCTTTGGTGTTCGGGGCAGAAGCCCGTTTTCCAATAAAATATGATGACCCAAAAGTATTCGACAATACCGAATTACAATCAAGTAAATACACTGAAAGAAGTTTGGAAATTGCTCAAGAAATGTGGTGGTGTTTTTCTCAAATAAAAAATTAAGCAAGATTTTCAAGTTGCATAAAAACCGGTATCATGGTTTTTCCTTTTTCGGACAAATTGTATTCAATATGAAGTGGTTTTAATTTGATGATAGTTTTATCAAGCAAACCGTGTTCTTCCAGTTCTTTTAAGGCTACAGCAACAGATTGTTTATTAGAACCTTCTAATTGTCTTAATAATGAATTAAACCTCAAAGGACCTTCTACTGCTAGTTTAAAAATCTGTGGCTTCCATTTGCCTGATAATAGTTTGAGTAAGGTTTCTGCCGGACAAGTACTTTCTGTTTCCATTTTTTTGAGGTCAGGTTTTTCTGACTAATTGATTGGTATCTGAATTAATCGGATGTTTGTTAACGAATTCAAATATAAAATGAAAATACGCATCACCCTAATTTGTAGTTTCTTAATTTTACATACATCATCTGCATGTGATGCACAAAATAAAACCATGTTAAATCAAGAAAAAAGCAATAATCCACTTTTATGCAATACCGATTCAGGAACCTGTGAAATTGCAGATTCCACTACACAGCAAATTGATATCGGACCAAAACAAAGCGATAAATCAATTCATATTCTTTATTTCACCGACCCAATTTGTTCAGCTTGTTGGGGAATTGAAGCACAATTAAGAAAACTGAAACTAGAATATGGTGACTATTTTTCTATTGAATACAGAATGGGTGGCTTACTAAAAGATTGGTCGTACAATAATGGTGGAATTAGCAAACCTTCTGATGTATCGCACCACTGGGATGAAGTAAGCCAATATTACCACATGCCTATCGATGGAGATATCTGGTTAGAAGATCCACTTCCATCATCCTATCCCCCATCTATTGCGTTTAAAGCTGCTCAATTACAAGATGAAGATAAGGCATTGTTGTTTCTGAGAAGAATCAGAGAAATGGTGTTTTTGGAGAAGAAAAACATTTGCAATTGGACTTACTTGAGCTTGGCAGCAAAAGAAGTTGGATTGGATGTAATCAAACTAAAAAAAGATTCAGAAAACATTGCAAATGAATTGTTTCAAAACGACCTTAAAATAACCGCCGAATCTGGAGTTCGCGGCTTTCCAACCTTGATATTTTCTAATCAATCAAAAGACTTCCAATACATCAATGGATTTAAACCTTATATAGCTTTTGAAAACATTATTTTAAGATTGAATCCGAATGCTATTAAACAGAAGTATAACAAAGATTGGAAATCATTATTCACCCATTTTTCATCGCTAACATTAAAAGAGTTTTGTGAATTGAGTGAAGTCAATACGAATCAGGGATTAGAAATTCTGAATCAATTAAATAAAGACGGAAAATTGCAGGTTTTTCAAACAAAAAATGGAAATATCTGGAGATTGAAAAAGTAATACGATTATCAGCATGTTTACCTAATAAATCTTGTTTTGTAATTCTTAGCAAATTGAAATACTAATTAGGATTACTAATTGATTTTAATACCTCAATATCTTTGGGCTAAAGCCACAAAGCTATTGAGGTATCAGCAAGATTTCATTGGGATTTTGAATTCTATAGTTGCGAGGAAGTATAGATTAGCTTAAGGTTTTACAAGTTAACATGGGGATACTCGTACAAAAAATACTCCTGGTAAACATGCGGATATTCGTAAAAGTAATATCCAATTTAAATTAGCCTCATTTTTTATTTGGAACTTCTTCTAAAACCTCCATTTTTACTTTGGCATCTGTTTTATGAAGATTTAATTTCTTAGCTGCAATTAACGATAAATCTATCAAGAACTTTTTGGAATAAGGTCCACGATCATTAATTCTAACAATAACCCAAACTCCTGTTTTAAGGTTGGTGACTTTTACCTTCGTACCAAATTTTAACTTACGATGAGCAGCTGTGTATTTTTTATGTGAATACCTTTCGCCACTAGCTGTTTTTCTACCTTGAAATTTATTGGCATAATAACTGGCTCTTCCAATTTGGATAAATCCCTTTTTGATAACAAAATTACTGTCGCTTAGCTCAATCGAAACAGTATCCTGCAAATGAATCGGATTTACTGCAGGAAAACTAATTGTATCCGGTAGTTCCTGACTTTTGAGCTTTGATATAAGGACAAAATGAAGCAAAAACAAAAGTGCATATTTGTGATAAGCTTTGGCCATATCAAACAAATATAAAGGAAAATTACATGAACGAATCTAATAAGCCACTTGCAGAAAGAGTTAGGCCTCAAACCCTTGACGATTTAATTGGACAAGAACATTTAACGGGCAATGATGGAATAATAAGAAAAGCGATAGAAAACAAAAACATTCCCTCCATGATTTTTTGGGGACCTCCGGGCGTTGGAAAAACAACATTGGCAAAAATTATAGGCCAGCATTTGGGTTTACATTTTTATTACCTGAGTGCCATTCAAGCCGGAGTTGCTGAGGTTAGAAAAGTGATTGAAGAAGCCAAAAAACTTGGTAAAGTACTTTTGTTTTTAGATGAAATTCATCGCTTTAATAAAAGTCAGCAAGATGCTTTATTAGGAGCTGTAGAAAATGGTACAATTGTATTGATAGGAGCTACAACTGAAAACCCAAGTTTTGAGGTAAACAATGCCTTATTAAGCAGAGCACAGGTTTATATTTTAAAAGATTTAGATAAAGATGCTTTGCAAAGAATTGTTAGTTCTGCTTTGGAAAAAGATGAATGGTTAAAAACCAGAAAACCTGATTTAAATGAAACTTCTGCATTATTTAGATTTAGTGAAGGAGATGCCAGAAAATTATTGAACCTATTGGAATTGGTTTGTTATCAGTTTAAAACCGACGAACAAATTGTAATTACCAATGCGTTGGTTGAAAAAACACTACAACACAAAACCATGTCGTATGATAAAAGCGGCGAGGAACATTATAATATCATTTCAGCATTTATAAAATCAATAAGAGGCAGCGACCCAAATGCCGCTGTTTATTACTTAGCCCGCTTATTAGAAGGCGGTGAAAATTATGAATTCATTGCTCGAAGAATGTTGGTATTAGCAAGTGAAGACATTGGAAACGCAAATCCGAATGCCTTATTAATGGCCAATACAACCTTTCAGGCAATTCGCGTAATTGGTGTTCCTGAAGGAAGAATAATTCTTTCGCAATGCGCCGTTTATTTGGCAACATCTGTTAAAAACAATTCGAGTTATGTAGCAATTGATGAAGCATTGGCATTGGTAAAAAAAACAGGACAATTACCTGTTCCGTTACATTTAAGAAATGCCCCAACCAAATTAATGAAGGAATTGAATTATGGAAAGGATTATGCCTATGCGCATGCTTATGAAAACAACTTTGTTAATTTAGAATTTATGCCTGATGCTATTCAAGGTACCAAATTGTATGAACCAGGCAATAATCCAAGAGAAATTGAACAAAGGAATTTCTTAAAAGCACGTTGGAAAGACAAATACAATTATTAAAATACAAGGCCTATAAAAAAAGTAAGGGAGCTCCTTGCGGAACTCCCTTTAGCCTATGAAACAGACTGCCCTCTTCTACCCCTAGATGGACAATCGACTTGCAAGATAATTTATTGTTTTTAATTTCAAACAGGAAAAATAAAAAAAATAAAAAAATAGAAAGGTTTTATATGAATGACTATTTCGTGACAGTGAATAGCAAAGTGAAATCAGATTTTGAAGAATTATTTCAATAAGCACTAAAATAATTGTTCATCAATTTACTTTTCCTTAAATTCTTTTAACCACGAATATCTTGCATCCTTATGTGGAACTTCGTTAATAATGGATTTAAGCTTTAAAAGACTACCATAAGGACCTTCAGTGATAAACAAATTGATTAACCAGGCGGGTACATCACCTCCAGGGTCAACACTTAAATAATATTCGCCTTTTAAAATATTATTTCCAATTGGCCTAATTCGCCATTGGGTTTTAGATTTTTTCACACGAACAACTCCTTCGATTTCAGGCAATAAATTTGGTACTGCCTTAGAAACTACTGTTAACTCTAAGGTTTCAGGATTCTGGCGAATTTTGTAATGAGAACACAAATCTCTATCGGAAACAGGCCAAGGCGCATAAATTCTTTGGTAAAAATAGAGTTCCGAATCACCAACCATGCTTAAAACTCTGCCTTCCGAGCAATTATAAATCCATTTTGGATACGATTTTAAATCAGTAACTACAGAAACTACTGAAGACAAACTTCCTTTTAAATCAAGTGTTGCTTTAATATCTTTTATTGCAGATATATCTGTATTAGACGTATAAATAAAAATTCCTGGCCCGGTTTTCTTTAATTCCCAATTTGGCTGAGAAACTTTAACCGATGTAATTAATGCCAGAAACAAGATAACAACTCCTTTCACACCGTAAATATATATCAACAAAACACATAAAAAAAACCTCAGGTAATTTTTGCACCTGAGGTTTCGATATTTAACATTTAGCTAAGAATTACTTAACTCTTTCAACGTATTCACCTGTTCTGGTATCAACTTTCACTTTATCACCAACATTACAGAATAGTGGAACTCTTACTTCTGCTCCGTTATCTAAAGTAGCCGGCTTTAATGTGTTGGTTGCAGTATCACCCTTAAGACCTGGTTCTGTGTAAGTTACTTCTAAAATAACAAAAGTTGGAGCTTCACCTCCAATACAAATATCACCTTCAAAAGATACCTTCACAATCATTTCTTCTTTTAAGAATTGAGCGGCAGGTCCAAAAATACTTTCTTCAACATAAATCTGGTCATAAGATTCTGGGTCCATTAAAACCAAGGCATTTCCGTCTTTATACAAATATTGCATTTCTTTGAATTCAACACGCACCATTTCAACACTTTCACCTGCACGGTAACGGTGCTCCATTTGTTTTCCAGTTTTTACGTTTTTAAGAACAACTTGATAAAACGCACGTAAATTGCCTGGTGTACGGTGTTGGTATTCCATTACTTGGCACAATTCATTGTTATGTTTAATGAAACAGCCTCTAAATAAATCTCCTGTATTAGCCATAATAATCTCTAAAAATTTTTCTATTAAAGGGCGAAAATAACCAAATGCCTGAAATTCGCCACTATTTCTTCCCTTTGCTTTAAATTATGCAACAACTCTTCTATATTCTTGAATTCTTCTTATGATAGCTATAAAAAAGCCAATAATCATAATAATGGTTCCTGCCCAAACCAAATTAATCCAAGGAAATACAATAGCTTTCATAATTATAAATTCACCACTTTGGTCTTTTTCTGAAGTTTCAATGGTAATACTTCCTTTTGCAGGATCTACTCCTTTGAAACTAAATTTTAATTTAGCTTCATCAACCAAAGCATCATAACTAATAGCCTGATTATTTTGTACACCATACATTGGCATGGCATCGTAGACTTTATCTAATGTATGAACCTTTAATTCAGCTCCTAACAATACTTGCAGATTTTTAACATCTAAATTTTCAGCATCAGCATTGGTATTTACTCCTACTAAAACAATCCAAGCATTATTGGTATAGATAGTATCACCTGGTTTTACTGAATGCGTTTTTGTATTTACAAATTTAGGGTCGGCTTTTTGTGAAGGAACCGAACTTACATAAGTAAATACGTCATGACTCAAATAATGTTTGGTATCCGGATTAGCAACCAAACCGAATTTAGGATTAATTTGTCCGTTTGGATACAAATCGAATTCATAATCAACCTCATCTTTTGAATTCAATTTCTGGTAATTCACCTGGTAATAGGTATTTACCCACTGCTGTGAATCCTTTTTATAGGTGATGATATAATCACCCATTTTATTGGCTTTCCCTCTTTCAAGAAATATATTCTCTACATTTTCTTTGTTGCTGAATTCCGGATTTAATGCCTGTCCGGTTTCATTGATAGATATTACTTTTTTATTGGCTGATGAAACCAAAATTCCCAACAATAAAACACCAAATCCAATATGAGCAACACTTGCTCCGGCTAATTTAATTTTGCCCCTAAAGAAAGGTGCTAATAAAATCGAGTTGACTACAATTGCGTAAGTTCCGGCAAATAATAATAAGAAGTAAACCCAGTTTTGTAACTGGAATCCAAAGAATAATGCAATACTTAATACAGCCGAAATTGCTGCATAAATACCAATTTTTCTTATCGCTTCTTTTTGATTGGTTTTGTATTTTAGTAATTGAGCAACTGCTGTTAAAATAGCAACCAAAATAGCTAAAGGCATTTGCCATTTATTATAATGACCAATTACATCGGCAGGTGGAGCTAAATTAGCAGAAAACACTTTATTAAAAACGGGGATTGAAGTTGTTAATGTAACCTGAAAGGCTGAAATTACTAGCAACAAACTACCAATAAACATCCAGAACTCACGCGTAAAAATATCTTCATCCTTAGCCGAGCGAGGTAATGATTTCCATCTCCAAACCATCAAACCAATAGACAAAATCACGAATACCAAAAGGAATACTAATAACTGTCCACTCATTCCTAAATCGGTAAATGAGTGAACTGAAGAATTGCCTAAAATGCCTGAACGGGTTAAAAAAGTAGCATATAAAACCAATAAAAATGTAGCAAGAATTAATGTAAGAGCAACTATATAAGAATTGCCAGTTGTTTTATGAATGATGAGTACATGCACACCTGCAATTAAAATTAACCAAGGAACTAAAGAAGCATTTTCAACTGGATCCCAAGCCCAATAACCGCCAAAACTTAAACTTTCATAAGCCCAAAAACCACCCATAATAATTCCAGCGCCCAAAACCATTACACTAATTAAAGCCCATGGTAAAGCAGGTTTTAACCAACCTGAATGGTCTTTACGCCACAATGAAGCAATTCCGTAAGCAAAAGGAACAACAGTAGTAGCAAAACCAAAGAACAAAGTTGGTGGGTGAATTACCATCCAGTAATTTTGAAGCAAAGGATTTAAACCATTACCATCTTTTACTTTGCTTAAATAATCGGCTTGTTTAAAAATTGGAGCATCTTGCATTACGTTTCTAAGCAATTCAAAAGGACTACTTCCCAATTTATAACCTAGAATTTTCACCCCAAGTAACATGCTAGTAAGAGCAATTTGAGAGAGCATTAATACCGCCATTGTAGGATTTAACCAAGTTTTAGCGGTTCTCAATAAAATCTGTCCGATTACCATTTGCCAGAAAATCCAAAGAAGGAAACTTCCCTCCTGCCCTTCCCAGAAACATGAAATCATGAAATGCACAGGCAAATCGCGGCTACTGTGCTGCCATGCATAATGGTATTCGAAATAATGCTGGTAAATAATATTAAATAAAGTCCCAATAATGGTTAAAACAGCCAAACTATGGAGGTGAAACGACCATTTAGCTAAGGTTTCCCAACTTTTATCTAAAGGTTTCGACTCGGCAAAAAAGTAAGAAATGGCTGCCAGAATTGATGTAACAAAAGAGATTACAACGGCGCTGTGGCCTAAATTACCCCAAAAGAGGTGTTCGTTTAAAAAAACTACTTCATTCATTTGGCCGCAAAGGTATGAATAAGCACTACTTTTCTATGTGTAAAATTTGAAAGTATGACTGAGTGAATATTCTAAAAAAATAGTTTTAAACAGAAAACATAAAAAAAGCTGCCCATTTCGGAACAGCTTCAATTTTGTTTGATATTTTATTTTAAGTTTTCACCTGGTTATCCGTGTATTTACTCGGACATTTTAATAAGATTTTGGAGGCTTCAAAATGGTCTCCATCCATTTTACCTACAATTACAATTTTCTCAGAACGGTCGAAGTCGGCAGGCTCTGGATTGTGGTAAACAACTTTACTTTCTTTCCCTTTTTCATCAACCATAAAAAAAGTAAAATAATTGGGGTCTTCTTGTGGATTGTAAAACTTTTCTTTTTCTCTGTTTAATACGCCCACCACATGAAATTCTCTACCTGGGTTTTCCATAGCAACTTCAAAATTTTCATAAGTGCTAGCATCACCATACATACTAACAATGGCAGCAATTGCAATAC
>JBIPMI010000314.1:0-3480 GCA_044369215.1 Bacteroidia bacterium
TTTGATAAAGAAGCCAATCCAAATGAATTAAAAATTTCGATTGCCGGTAAGAAAGCTACACGCAAGAAAAAAGATACATCAGCAAGTACAGATAAAACTGAATAGAAAATTGCTGAATCCAATTAAACACGGTCTCATTATTTTAATAGTGAGGCCGTTTTTTTATAAGTTATCCTGAATATCAAGTTTATTTAATTCGTGAATAATGGTATCAAGTTCTATTGCACTATCCAAAATCATTTTAATAATCTCTTTGTTTTCCGAATCATCCGGATTGTTCTTGGATATGGCATCACAAAGTCCTAATAAATTAGCAACCGGTTTACGCAAATGGTGACTATTTGCATAAGAGAAATCACGTAATTGTTTATAGGCTGATTCAAGGTTTTTAGTGCGTTCTTTTACCTTTTCCTGTAAGCTAAAATTTAGATCATTGATTTCATTTTTTTGCTTCGAAAGTTCAATTAAACTTTGGTGTAATGCTTCTGTTTTTTGTTTAATTTCAGCATTGGCATCCTCTAGTTTTTTGTAACTTATCTGAACCTTCATTTTACTTAATTGAAGTGAAATGATAAATGCTAAAAGAAACACAAGAAAAAGTGAAATAATGATGATGATGTATCTCTGATTTTCAGATTTAGTTATAAATGTGAGTCGTTCTTTTTCTTTTTCTTCTTTGAGTTGAAGAGCTTTTTGTTCGAACTCGTATTTTGTCTTTAATTCTAAAGTTTTATTTTCAACCTCGTCATTAAATAAACTATCTTCAATATTAGTATGTTGTTCTAGATGGTAAATAGCTTTTGCAAGATTTCCATATTCTTTATGAGCTTTATACATTTCCTGATGAAACGAAGATGAAAGATCTCTTCTTCTAATTTTCACAGAAATGGCTAAGCCTTTTTCATAATAATAAAATGCTTTAGACTTATTTCCTAGAGCCTGATAAAAATCCCCCAAAGAGATATAACACCGGGCAATTCCGTATAGATCTTTGTTTTCTTCTCTAATTGCTAAAGATTGATTTTGAAGAGATATGGCTTCCTGAATTTTATTTTGATTGAACTTAATTATTGAAATATTGTCCAAATTATGCGCAATTCCTACATGATCATCATTTTCTTCTGCAATTTTTAATGCTTCTTCATGGTAATATAATGCCTTAGAATAATTTTTAAAATACGAATAGTTGGTTGCTAAATTTCCGGCTGCTATGCATATTCCATTTTTATCATTTATTTCTTTAAAAAGTTGATATGCTTTTAATTGTTCAATCAATGATTCTTTGAATCGCTTTTGATTTTTATATAAAATAGCAATGTTTCCTAAGCTTACAGCTATCCCTCTTTTATCTTTAAGTTTTTGCTTTATTTCAAGAGATTTATAATGAAATTCAAGGGATTTAGGATAGTCACCCAAATTTTTAAAAACTACAGCTATATTGTTATAAATCTTAGCCTGACCTTTTTCGTTTTTTAATTGTGTAAATATGGCTAATGACTTATTAAATAAAATCATTGCTTCCGAGTAATTCCCTAAAGTTACTTGAGCAAAACCCTGGTGTCTGATTGCTTCCGATTCAATTAGACCCAAATTCGCATCATGAGCCATTTGCTCGTTGGTTTTAGCCAATTCTAGTGCAGAATCTGGATGATTTGTTAAGAAAATTGCTATGATTTCATTGATGCTTTTTAAGTAAACACTATCAGTTTTAAAACCCGGTTGTTTACTTAATTTCAGAGTAAGTTGCTGAAGGCTGTCTAATTGTTTGTTTTGTGAACTAACCAAGAATGGTAATACAATGAAAAGAACAGGAATTGCCCTCAACCTCAGTTTTTTCAAGATTAAAAAGAAGTTTAATTTTATAAACATACAGGGGTGCTTACCATTCATTATCCTTGCAATTATAAAGGTTTGATTTCAAAAATAAGTTATTAATTATTAGGGATTTTGTTTCTAAAATGTTGAACTTGTTTGGCTTAATTATATTGGGAAATTATTGATATAAATAATACATCAAATTCTCTTTAAAACACCATGGGTTTAACTTAGGTTGATTGGATTTCAATCAAGATAGCAATTAATTCGAAGGATTGTTTAATTTAGTTTGAGCAATAAAAGGAATTTAATTCTGAACTGAAATCTACTTTAATTTGTTAAAAATCAATTGTTTTTTAGGATTTTGATGAAGGTCAATCAGTCTATCAAAATGCGGATTATTCCTCAATAGCTTTCTGCAAATCATGAATTTTGCTTAAGTTCGAAATTCTAACTATGAAAATTCAACTGATTCAAACAGGGAAATCACATTTTAACTTTGTAAATGAAGGTTTTGATGAGTACTTCAAAAGACTCAAGTTTTATACATCGTTTACTTACCAGGAAATTCAAATCAGTAATAAAGAAAAGTCTTCACAACCTGAATTAATTATGAAAGCAGAAGCTGCTCTACAAATGAAACACATTAAAGCAGGAGATTTTCTGGTTTTACTTGATGAAGGTGGTAAAGAGTTTGATTCAATTTCTTTTTCTAAATATATAGAGAAGCTTTCTATTCAAACCAATCAATTAACCTTTTTAATTGGTGGTGCTTATGGATTTGACCAAAGTATTTATGAAAGAGCAAATGCCAAAATTAGTTTGTCTAAAATGACATTTTCTCATCAATTGGTAAAACTGATTTTTGCTGAACAATTATATCGTGCCTATACAATTATAAAAGGCGAACCTTATCACCACGCTTAATGAATTGGAAAGAATTTTGGAATAATCAGGCCCGGGAAAATGAGCCTAAAGCACAAGTTGGCAGACTTATTTCCGGCAATTTACATCCCGATGAATTGATGGATAAAATTGCAAACAAAATCGCCAATCAGATTCAATTAAATCCAAATGATGTTTTATTGGATGTGTGTTGTGGAAATGGAATTTTAACAAGAAAATTAGCTGCAAAATGTAATTGTGTAACTGCTATTGATTTTTCAGAAGTACTCATAAACAATGCTCAAAGAACTGAATCCACCAATATTACCTGGATTTGTGAGGATGCCACCAGCTTTAAATTAAATCAACAATTCGACAAAATAGTCCTTTATTTTTCTTTTCAATATTTTGAATCGGATGAACAAGCATCAAAGGTTATTGAGGCATTAAAGTTGCATTTGAATCCAGGTGGAATTTTGATAATGGGTGATATTCCTGATTATGATTTTAAGTGGAAATATTATGATACATTTCCCAAAAGGTTTTTTGCTATATGGTCGAAGTTAAAAGGCAAAAATAATATGGGTAGGTTTTGGCGAAAATCGGATTTAGTTAAACTTTGTTCAGATAATGATTTAAAATCTGAAATTCAAAAACAAGAAACTTGGCAGCCGTATTCCTGGTATAGATTTGACCTAGTGGCTTATTCAAAAAAGTAAACCCTTTTTACCCTTTGTGAAATACCGGTTAAGATTTCATAAGGAATACTTTGAATGGCAT
>JBIPMI010000315.1:0-3478 GCA_044369215.1 Bacteroidia bacterium
AATCCTTAAGTCTTTCAACCTCTTTTTCTACACTTTTCCTCACACTTATATCCTGCACCAACATTGATACTTTATAAGCATTCGCATCATCTATTCGTGAGATTTTTATTTGGTACCAAATATCTTTACTGCTACCAAAATAAGGTAATTCAACTGAACGAGTTTGGCCATCTTCAAAAACTTTTTTGATTAAAACATCCAATGTGCCGGTTCCAAAGGGTTCCGGTAAATCCTTTAAATTATAATTGTTAGCAGGATTAATTTTTACATGTGAATTTTTGTTGTTGTTATTCCAAAAGTGCAAAATATCCAAATCAATATTTAATTCAAAAACCAAATCTTCCATAGAGGTAAGAATCGCTTTTATTTGGCTTTCACTTGACTCTAATTCTCTTTTAGTATCTCTTAAATTTTTCTGGTCTAAATAATTTTGAATAATAGCCGATGAAACTGTCCAAATTGGCTTAAACATTTCGATTAAAGTTAAATCGTAGCCTTGTAATCTATTGCCTAATCCAATCATTCCTATAAGTTTATCTCCCGACCAAAGAGGCAAGCCCAGATAAGAATTTAAAGCCGGGTGCCCTAGAGGTAAACCACCAGAGCGAGGGTCGTTTTTAGGGTCATTTGTCAATACCAATTCTCCAGTTCTAATGGTATATCCAAAAAGTGAGTTCAGGTTAGAAAAACGAATACCATCACGGTGAGATTCCTGATACATTTTTCTGGTATTTTCATCCCATGAAATATCTGTTAGATAGTGTGATAACAATGAAGGGATACCTTCTTTATTTGTTTGAATTTCACCAATAAAACCAAAATCACTTTGGGTTAACTCAATAAGTCTTTGCATAATAATCCCTAAAGCTTGTTTAGGATCAGAACTATTAATAAAAGACAATTGAGCTTCTGAAATAGCTTGAACAAGGTTGTTTTTAAACTGAACCTCTTCCATTCGTTTCATTCTTTCAGAAATATCTCTTATGTTTAATACAATGCCAATTGGATGAAATTCTACATCACCAAAAACACTTAAATTAGCCTCAACCCAAACCGGAGTTTGATCTTTTTTGAGGATTCTAAATTCAATAACTTCATTAAATTTATTTACCTCAAGTCCATTTAATATTGGCTCAATCAGATGTTTATCTTCAGGGTAGATATAATCCAAAAATTGATTACCATTTAAATTCCCATGCTCATATCCGAAATTATGTATAGCACCTGAAACAAACTCACAAATACCTGATGAATCAATTAAACTCACCATGTCTTTTGAATTTTCTGCTATAATTCTGAATTTTTCAAAGTTCTCACTTGCCCTTCTTTCTGCTTCAATAAGGCTCGTTACATCTGTAATTGTAGAAATATACTCAATAGGAATACCAGATTCATTGTAATTAATTTTGGCAGATTCTCTTACCCAAATCATTTTACCTGTTTTTTGAATGAATCTAAATTTAAGAATTCGTGATGCAACTTTATCATGAATATCTGATTTTAATTTATTGACATACCAATTTATATCATCAGGATGAATATATTTAGTATAACTTTTATAATTTAAATCATCGATTTCATAGCCGGTAATGGTTTTGAAATTACTGCTGATGTATTCAATTTTTTCTTGAACAAGGTTTATCTGCAAATTGCCTTCAAATGAGTTTTTTGCAAATCCATTTAATTGCTGGGTAGTTCTATTTAACTGATTTTGGTATTCTTTTACCTCATGTATTGACGAAATGCTGCAGGTTATTCCTATAATATCATTGTTTAGATTTAATAAAGGTCTTGCGTTTAATTTTACCCATTTATAGCTTTCATTTTTACTAATTAATGGGAATTCATAGGCTTGCAGATTTCTAATTTCCGGCAAAAAACTTAGAATTTCTGACTGTAAAATATCACTTATCTTATGTGATAATTTTGAAATGTGCTGATTAATTAATTCATATGGATTCCAACCTGAGATTAGCTCACTACTTTTATTGGAATATGTAATATTTAAGTTAGTATCAACCTGAATTACGGCATCATTTAAATTATCCAAAAGTGATGATAATGCTAAATCCTGTTGTGCAATTTTATCCTGAGCAGCTTTAAAATCATTAATATTTTGAAGTATGCTAATCATGTATCCATTTAATCCTTCTAATGAAAAAAACAAAGTTTGCATGCGCAACCATTTGAATTCTCCGGAAGAATCTTTCCATTTGAATTCTACTTGTGTTGGATTTTTTGAACGAAGAAACTTTTTATATGCTTTATTAAGATTATCAATGTAAGCAGGATGTACGTTATTTCTGGCTAATGAAGCCTTTTTGATTTTAAACTCAGACTCATCGTAACCGGTAACTAATTTAATATTGCCACCAACAAACTTCAAAGATTGATGGTCGGTTATACCTTTCTTTATATCTAAATAGAAAATAGAAATTGGAAATTCACTAAGAGCCAGGTGTTGATTTTGGTGAATGGTATCTCTACTCGAAACAAACTCTAATAAGGAAGAAACATCAATATACTTTCCATTTTCAGACAAACTTTCTAAATCAGGTAGTTTTAAGAAATATTTGTCAGTTTCTGTATCGTGAATTATATCCTTAAATTGAGCACTGTAAGCGTTTTTTGCTTCATTTAAACTTTCTATTGAATTGTCAAGTTTAAGTTGAAACAATTGATCAAACATTTTTTGTCTGAAACTTAATTCCTGATTTCTTTGAAATTCATCAGTTAAGTTTTCATATTCCCAAATATGACCAATGTATTCACTATTCTCCCAAACAGGTAAATAAGTTAGTTTAAAAACATTTTTATTAGAACTAAAAAGTGGATAATAATTTGATTCCTTTTTGCTTTCTAATGCTTTATTAATAAACTCGGTGGCTATTTCAGGACTGGAAAAGAAGTTGACAGCATTTTTTAATAATTCCTCACAGTTTTCACCAATTAGGTTACTTCCTTCAGGCATACCGAACATTTTATAAAAAGGTGCATTGGTATAAATTACTGTCCTATCTTGGCTTTCAACCAAAATGCCAATTTTACTTGCATCAAGGTGAGCTGAAATATGTTGTATGTAATTTTTACTTTGCATTTTTTATTGATTTTTTTTGAAAATAAGGTCCAAATTGGTTCATTATCAAAACTTAAATCCGATATAATACAAATTTGAAGATTAGGTTAAAGAAAAATTTACACTAAAAATCCATTGAATTGCACAAATTCGTCATTTTTGAAGTTTTGAGCTATTTTCTGTATATCACTGAAAATTAGGACTATGATAATTTAGAAAAGAATGATTTTTCCGAATTTTTATAAAAGAATTACTAATTTATGCAAAATAAGCTAATATCAGTATGACAATTAAGGTCTGTTTTGTAATAATCCGACTAGCAATATAATGATATTGCTAGAGCATTGATTTATGATTAAAAAAAAATTCTACATAGCCAAGGGGTTAAAGCAACCGGGCTAT
>JBIPMI010000317.1:0-3467 GCA_044369215.1 Bacteroidia bacterium
CTAGTTCGCCTGGTTTATCTGTGCATGAAATGTGAATTTCCTTGCTGCTAATATTATTTTCTTCTTGAAATCTCTTAAAGCAATTGATATCATCAAAATGAAAATTTCGTCCTTTATCACTAATCATTAACACTCCAAATTTGTTATCCATTAATTTCATCTTGCAAAAATCACAATCAACTTTACCATATTCTATTTTAGCTTCTTTTTTACCGCAAGCACTCAGAATTACACTCATTGATAAAACTAATAAAAGTGATTTTGATTTGGATAGTTTCTTTAAATTAAATTTTTCGAAAGTATAAAGAATGATAGCAAATAAACCCAATGCAACAATTATCCAACCCCCTGAACTTGGTATAGAAAATGCGGTAAAGTTAAGTAAATCTTTGTAACCAATTACCGGTGGTTGATAAGCCATTCCCGGCACTTGAATTGGAGCTGTTGGGTCGAGATTGTGTCCATAATCATAACCCCATCTGTAAAAATCTAATAGAGCTGTAATCCCGCCAAGTATCAAACTAATTACATAAATACCCAGCCATCTTAAATTTCCTTTGTAAGCAATAAAAATACCCCATGCAATAAATGCTGCAATGATATATTTTAAATAAGTGAATTCAGGAAACATTTCCGCTTTTAAATGCTTCATTCCTATATAATGGTTTAATCCATTAATTATCTCTACATCTCCTTTAAGAGCATTGTGCCATATTTCAATAGTTAAACCTTCCGGATATTGAGGTGCCCAAAGCTTGATTTCCCACAAGGGCAGCCAGAAGCAGGCGATCACGCTTAAACTTCCAAGCGCTAGAATAATTCTGCTTATTTGACTTATTTTTTTCATTTGTTTTGAATTAAGAGGAGCTGCATATACAATTCCATTACCGTTTATGCAGCCCTCTAATATTATTTTGTACTAGGCAGGTTATCGTTGCCAGTTGAGAAACTCAAAGGTACATTCGAATTTGCTGGAGATACTCTTACATATCCTTGCATTTCTTGGTGTAATGCAGAACAGAAGTCGGTACAATAAATTGGAACTATTCCAACTTTATCTGGTGTCCATTTTAATGTTTGTGTTTCACCTGGCATAATCAATAATTCAGCATTATTTGCTCCTTTTATTGCAAAGCCATGCGGTACATCCCAATCTTGTTCTAAATTAGTTACATGGAAATACACCACATCACCCATTTTAACACCTTCTATATTATCAGGAGTGAAATGTGAACGTATTGATGTCATATAAACATGAACTTCTTTTCCTTTCCTCTCAACTTTGGCTTTACCTTCTCCCATTGCAACATAAGGATGTTTGTTTTCTTCTAATTTGAATATTTTAGTTGAATTTGGTTCCACTAAACTTGCTGGAATAGCTTCAGCATAATGCGGTTCTCCAATAGTTGGGAAGTCTAATAATAATTTCATTTTATCGCCATCAATGCTATATAACTGGGCTGATTGAGTTAATTCAGGCCCTGTAGGTAAGTATCTATCTTTGGTAATTTTGTTATATGCTATTACATATTTTCCATGTGGCTTGGTTGTTGGTCCACCAGGTATGCATAAATGTCCAACTGAATAATATGTTGGTACTCTATCTACAACTTCCAATTTTTCAATATTCCATTTCACAATTTCTGATGAAACAAAGAATGAGGTATAGGCAAATCCTTTACCATCAAATTCTGTATGCAATGGACCTAGGCCTGGTTTTTTAACTTCACCATGTAATACTGCATCATATTTCAAAACAGGAATACCTTCGAAATCTCCTTCATATGTTTTATTTTGAATTGCTTGTTGTATTTTGTCGAAAGAGAATACAGGTATGATTGCAGCTAATTTGCCAGAGCCAATAATGTATTTTCCTGTTGGGTCTACATCACATCCATGTGGTGATTTTGGACAAGGCATAAAGTAAACTAAACCTTCAAATTGTTTTGGATCTAACATGTTTACTTCTGTTAATAATTCAGATGTGGCAGAATGTGTAACTTCACTATAAGTATTGTGGGTGTATTTTACTTTTTTCTTGGTAGCTTTCCCTGCTTTTACCAATTCTTCGCATTTCTTCCAATTCACAGCCATAATAAAGTCTTTGTCTTTTTGCGAAGCATTAACTTCTAATAAGGTATTTGCTTGTTCTGTATTATAACAAGAGAAGAATACCCAATCGTGTGAACCTTTTTTACCTGCACGAGCTAAGTCGAAATTAAAACCAGGTAATAATAACTGAAATCCAACACTCATATTTCCTGATTTTGGATCAACAGAAATAAAACTTACAGTTCCTTTGAAATTCTTTTTATAGGTAGAAATAGGTACATCTGGTTGGCTTTCTTCATCATCCATAGGATAACTAAAACGTGTACCTGCAACTACATACTCTGAATTTTCTGTTATGAAAGGAGAGGAGTGATTCCCACTACTATTTGGGATTTCCAAAATGTCAACTGTTCTGAATGTTTTTAAATCAATACGTCCTATTCTAGGTGTATTGTTCGCATTACCAAATGCCCATCTTCCATCATGTTCTCCATTGGTTAATGACAAAGCAGGATGGTGTAAATCATCCCAAGGAACAAAACCATGGGAAGTATTTAACATAGCTTTGGTTTCTTCAGAATAACCATAACCACTTGTAGGATCAACTGAAAATACAGGAATTACCCTGAATAATCTTCCAGAAGGTAATCCATAAACAGCCATCTGGCCACTGAATCCACCTGATACAAAATTGTAGAATTCATCGTGTTTTCCCGGACTAACATAAACCTTGCTTGCGGCATCTTTGTCTGTGCCTGAAGCTTGAGATTTACCTTTGCAGCCAATAAAGAATACACCTCCAGTTAGCATCATTAGACCGATGCCAACTAGGAGTAATTTAATTGTTGAGTTTTTCATATTATTTTTTTTGAGGCTTATTTTTTTAAATCGTTTTTGTACATAAATTCAAGAATATTTCTTGCATCTGCTTCCGATAAGTTTTGATTTGGCATTCTAACCAAACATTCTTCCAACATGGTCATTGCTTTTGGATCTTTGTCCAGCATTTCATCAACATTAGTGATGAAATTCATAATCCATTCCGGTTGTCTTCTTTCTGTTACTCCTGTCCAACCCGGTCCTACTACTCTTGTTCCATCTAATTTGTGGCAGGAAGAACATTTAAGCTCATAGACTTCTTTTCCTTTTTCAGACATTTCTTCATTTAAAGGATTGTTTAATGTTACCTCCTTTATTGGACCAATACCTTTTTCATCATTTGCTGATTGGGAAGTTGATGCCTGGGTTTCGTTTCCAGAGGCTTCTGTTTTATTTTCCGAAGTTGTGTTGCCTCCACAAGAATATAGGAAAGCTAATATGCCAATTCCTAATCCTGCTAAAATTGATTTTTTCATATTCATTGTTTTAATCAGATAAAAATGTCTTAATATATAATATTTAAAAGGCATTTGTTA
>JBIPMI010000316.1:0-3467 GCA_044369215.1 Bacteroidia bacterium
CAAATGAAGAAAGCCTGTGGTTTTATTGGTTTTGTTGGAAGATTATCTTCCAGCGTTTTCTAAATCGTACAATGCAGTAACGTCTGCATCAGCAAGAGCTTTGCTGTATACACGAAATTCATCAAGAGCACCAGTATAATTTAACATCCAAGTTTCAGGAGCACTCCAAGGCGCACCTAAATTGTTTTGGAATCCACCGATAATAAATTTGTTTGCTTTGATAAAGTTTAAGTTACCAAGTGGAGCACCACCAGCAGCAGGATCACTACCAAATCTGTCTGAAACATTAGCAGGTACAATTAATTTAGCACCGTTTACATACATAGCAAATTTTGAACTAGCTGCATCATATGAGAATACAACATGATTCCATTTTCCAAAAGCATTAGGAATTTTGTTGTTACCATTGAATTCAATCCACTGTTCTTTCCATTCAGGAGCATCATTTTTCTCAAAATGTACTTTACAGAACATAGAATCAGAAGTTGTTCCTTCAATTAAGAAGAAGAAATTCCCCCAGAAAGCACTGTCTTTAGATAACATGAAAACTGATTGAGCACCACCTTCATGTTTTTCTGTTTTCATCCAGAAAGCTACAGTAAAACTTTTTATAGCAGGAAGAGCAGTTCCGGCGTTGTTATAAGCAGCAAATCCGCCCATAGCACCTTGGTAAGCTTTACCTTTTTTACCTGCAACTAAAGTAGCGTTTGTAGCAAAACCGGCTAAGTTTTGTTTTGATTCATTGAAGTTGTCATCAAAACTCCATTTCGAAATCAGGTTAGCTGAAGCTACATCATCCGAGCTGTTGTAACCTCCAATTGCAGGAAGAGATACGTCTGTTTTTTTGTCTTCTTTACAAGCTGTAAAAGTTGTGATGCCCGCAACTGTTGCGAACATCAACATTTTGGTGATTTGTTTTTTCATAAAAACTGTTAGGTTTTTTTGTTTAGTGGTTTATGTTAATAATTGGGATTTTGGGTCAATTTTCCTCCGCTCAAATCTATTTGTCTTTGAGGGATTGGGTAAAGTTCGTGTTTTCCATCTACAAATGGAATGCCTGCGGCTCTTAAAACTGTTCCTGCTCTTCCTGTTCTGCGTAAATCAAACATTCTATCATGTTCCATTGCCATTTCTACTCTTCTTTCTCTATAAATAGCTTCCTTTAATTCGGCTTCTGTTACAGCAGTTGTATTAGCTAAACCTGCTCTGTTTCTAATCGTATTTAAAGAGCTTCGGGCACTCGCTGTATCTCCTAATTCAATAGCAGCTTCAGCATGAATCAGATAAATTTCACCTAAACGAATAACACGTAAGTTTTTATTGGTTTCATTATCGTTTCCGTTAAATGTTTCCATTGTTTTACTGATATAACATTTGTAGTTATAACGGGCATTTGGTGCAGCAGCATTGGTTACAAATCCATCCCATAAAGTTTGTCCTGAGAAAATAATAGTCGCATCTTTTCTAAGATCTCCAACTTCATAAGCATCAACCAGTCTTTGTGATGGTGTATTAAAGCCCCATCCTAATCCACCTGCACCTCTTGGTGCTTGCACTACAAAATATCCGGTAAGACCTTTATTTGGGTCTGTACCTTTACCATTTACTTCCCAAAGTGATTCGCTGTTGAATTCACCGCTTTCTTTCCAAATGCTTGAATAATCACTTACCAAAGCATAGGTTCCGGACGTAATTAGTTGGTTACTTGTATTTTTAGCAATAGCCCAATCTTCTTGGTATAAAGCTACTTTTGCCATCAAGCCCATAGCAGCTCCTCTAGTTGGTCGACCTAAGTCATCAGCACCATAGGAAGAAGGAAGCACGCTCATCGCATCAATTAAATCCTGTCTGATAAAAGAATAAATTTCTTCGGCACTGGCTCTTACGTTTGCATTGGCAATATCTTCTTGTGTTTCAATGTTTTTATTAACCTTTGGAACACCGCCAAAACATCTTACTAAGTTCCAATAGTAATAGGCTCTTAAGAATTTTACTTCTGCAATGTATCTTGCTCTTTGTCCATCAGAAATATTAGTGAATTGAGGTAAATAGTACAAAGCCTGATTGGCTCTTGCTATCCCTTTAAAGTTAGATTCCCATATATCATTAAAAGATAAACTTGATGATGTAAATGTATATTTATCCAATTGGTCTTTATCAGTTCCTGTATCACCCGGGTCTGAACCTTTTTCGGCATCATCATCAGCAATACTTGTTACGCCAATCCATGAGAATGAATGTTGCTGCCATTCGTATAATTGGTTGTAAACAGCTGTTACCAATTGTGCCGGAGCATCAGGATTTGAGAAGAAGTCGGTTGGAGTTTGATTTCTTACCGGTTCTTCAAGGAATTTTTTTCTACAAGCAGTTACCATCATCAGAAGGGCAACTGCAAACATCAATAGTATATGAATTGACTTTTTCATTTTTTGCATTTAGTTAAATGATGGTGATTAAAATTGAACATTTACGCCAAACATATAAGTAGCAGATGTTGGGTAAATACTTTTTTCTATACCTGATTCATAAGCAGCACCCGGTAATTCAGGAGAATAACCGGTGAATTTTTGCCAGGTGTAAAGATTTTGAGAACTTAGATAGGCGCGTAGTTTTCCAATATGCCATTTATCTGTAATTCTACTTGGAATGGTATAACCTAAAGCCAATGTGTTTAAGCGAACATAAGTTCCTGATTCGATGAAATAATCACTTGGTACAGGAACTCCATTATAAGCTCTTGGATTATCTGTATTAGGATTACTTGGAGTCCATCTTTCCATGGCTACATCGTATTCAACATTGTAGTTACCTCCATAACGAACAGTTTTTTTACCATTAAACACCACATTGCCGGCGTTACCCTGAATAATCATGCTTAAGTCAAATGCCTTGTAATAGAAATTTGTATTGAATCCAAAATAGAATTTAGGTTGATATGAACCTGCATATATTCTGTCTTTGTTATCAATTTTTCCATCACCATTCTGGTCGATAATTTTTTTGTCACCAACCTGAGCGCCTGTTAAAGTTGCGGAATTGTTTAATTCAGTTTCTGTTTTGTAAACGCCATTGGTTTCATATACCCAAAATACACCGATTGGTTGACCATTGATAACTCTGGTAGCAGTATAACCATTGTCTAAACTTCCATAATCCAATGCTTTTCCTTCACCAACATCTGTTACTTCATTTTTATTAAATGTAACATTACCTCTTAAAGCATAGTTAAAGTCTTTGCTGATGCTTGAATTCCATCCCAAAGAAATCTCTAAACCAGTATTTGAAATTTTAGCAGCATTGGTTGTATAAACATTATCTCTATCTCCAGCAACACCCGGAAGAGCAACTAAGTATAAAGCATCAGAAGTAATTTTTTGATAAACGTCGATTTCTCCTGTAAGTTTAGAGTTAAAGAATCCGAATTCCAATCCTAAATTTCTTTGTTCAGTAGTTTCCCATTTCAAGTT
>JBIPMI010000318.1:0-3454 GCA_044369215.1 Bacteroidia bacterium
TATAGCCGAAAAGCCTTACCACAACAACTAAAAGAAACAGCCTTGTGGTGGGTACCTCAATTGCAAAAACAAAAACTAAGGGAAACACAAAAACAAAAAATAACAGCACTCTTGTTTGAAAAAGCAGTTGGCAATGAGTTTGAGTATACCCGTGCTTTACAAAATTTTCCTTTCCTCATACAAGCCATAGAAACACAAGGCAATCCTGAAAAAATTTAAGGAAAGCAGAGGGAGATTTAAGGACAATAAATCGCATATCGGCAAATAGTTTTGAAGCCTGTCGGAAATGGTTCCGGCTGTAATTTAAAATGCCATGCGAATATATTTTACCCTTTTTCTTTTTTGTATTTTGGGATTGGAAATTCCGCCCAAAGCTATTGCTCAGAACAATATTATTCCAGTCCCGATGTATCCTCCATCGCCTAATACAATGAATTTAGGTCGATATGGTGAATTGCCGGTTGGTTATTATAATGGTTCTGCTTCTATTAGTATTCCATTTACTAGTATTCAAACTGCTTCAGGATTTCAGGTGCCAATAGAATTAAATTACAACGGTTCTGGTGTCCGTGTTGATGATTACCCAGGCACTGTAGGTATGAGTTGGTCTTTGAATGCTGGAGGAATGGTAAGCCGCACTATTCAAGGTGGCGACGATTTTGGTCAATATGGTTATTACCACAATCAACAGCCTTTGCCTCCATATCTTTTAGATGATATGTGTGAAAATCAAGGAGAAAATTATTGGAATAATGTAATCCTTTTTTCTAATCAGGGACGAACTCCTTATGCATCCGATTCCAGGCCTGATTTATTTAATTTTAACTTTTGTGGTAAAAGCGGAAAATACATATATAGGCAGGACAAAATGCCAGCTATTTTTCCTTTCAAGAATTATCAGATTTATGCACATTATCAAAACATGGGTAATCCTGCGACACAACAAATTTATTGGATAATTATTGATGAGCAAAACAATAGATATGAGTTTACAAAAATGGAGATTAATAGAATTTCTACCCTTCCTAATGGTGGTGTTCAAGACCCATATATTTCTGCTGCTTATTTAACTAAAATTATAACAGCAAAAAACGAAGTCATCAATTTTGAATATGATGATTTTGAATACACCTACCAACAAGGTAAATCCTACTATTTTTCGGCAAGTCCTAAATGTGGACATGAAGGTTCATCGGGCGTGAGTACTACTCAAATGCAAATCAAAACCCCAATTTTAAAACGTATTACATACAATCATTTTGCAGTTGATTTTATTTATAGTACAGATGTGTTTTCAGGTTCTTCTCAGGCCATCTTACAGCAGATTGTTTATACAGTAAATGGTTTAATGCAAACGGGTTTTAAACTTGAATACGAAACCGAGATGCAGAAACAAAGGTCTTGGTTAACCAAATGTACCCAGCTTCCTAATATGGCCACTACTGAAAATGGACCTGTATATGAATTTACTTATTATAACAAAGAGTTATTACCTGCACGTTTACATCATAGCCAGGATTTTTGGGGATATTATAACCAGAATCAATACTCACTTTCATTAGCACCAAATATCCCTGAAGGATTATTTCCAAATGAATGTATAACACCTGGAGATAAGGTCGATTCAAGACCGCTAATAAATAGAAATTCTGATGAAGAATTGATCAAGTATGGTTCATTAAAGCGAATAAAATATCCAACTGGTGGTTACAGTGAATTTGAGTTTGAACCGCATCGTTTTACAAATTTCTATTATACATATTATAACATAAATGATGAACAAATTGGTGCTGGTTTAAGGGTAGCTCAAATTACAAATTTAAGTGATGATGAAAAGTTTATAAGTCAGAAGAAATTTGAATACTTAGATGGATTAATCATGTCGATACCCATGCCATTTTTTCAATCAATTGCAAGCTGCGGTGGTAGTGCTGTTCAGATGTTTAATAGTAGTTCTTCATCCTTAATGCAAGCTAGTCCAACCGCTTCTGGTTCTTTGGTTGGTTACGGAAAAGTTATTGAATATAACCTGGATGAAAACAAACATGACAATGGTAAAATTGAAAGAACTTTTTACAATGTCCAAGAGGAGAAACCTTGGGAAATTGTTTTAGGTAGAAGATGGACTCCTTCAACTCCAACTCAGGCTTTTAATTGGCTTACAACTGGTTTGTTTTTTCCTGTTGGTACTCCATATAACAATGAAAATGGAACAAGGAATGGTTCTATTTTAACAGAAGAATATTTTAGAAATAGAGACAATCATTATGAAATAAACAAAAAGATTCTTTATGAATATGATACTATTGGTTTGGGTAGAGTGCAAGGGCATATTTTTGCATTTCCTTCATGTAATACAAATACACATTGGAATTGTCTGGAGATGGTTTATATCAGGTATTACACAAATACATTATACAATAGGTTGATTAATAAAAAGACCTTTAATTATTCGATAGGTAAGGTTAATGAATACTTGGATATGCCGCTCATAAACGAGGAAAATTATTTATTTAGTACTGCTTCATTTCACTTAATGGCAGGAACTGAAAAAATAAGTGGCGACATGAATTTAAAAACCTCATTTGAATATTTACCGAGTTTGACAGCGCCGCAAACTCCAAATGACCATTATCGACTAGGCATCATAAGTAATACTAGTAACTATAGAAATAACTTATTACTTGATAGATTAGAACTCAATTTTAATAATGATTTACTACCTATTCAAATGAGAAAGAGAATAGTAACAAACTCTCATCAACTTTTAGCAGCAACAAATGATGATGTTACTAATTTTACTTATCATGACAATGCCCATATGAAAATGGCTGAAACAAGTGACCAACAAAAAACCTCATTTATCTGGGATCCTGTTTATGAAAAAATAACAGCCTTAATCTTAAATGCTACTGAAAATGACTTTGTTTATACTGGTTTTGATAACAATGTAAAACATAGAATTTCATACCAGAATTTTGGTTTGATGAATACTCCAGAAGCTAAAACTGGTTCTGGGGTTTATAACCTAAACTATTCGCCTATAGGATTTGATTTAAATCCAGGTAAATATCGAATTAACTTTTGGTATAAACAGAATATTGGTTCAATTAATATTACGGTTTCTGCGGGTAATTTACTAAGTATTGATATTGGCACTGAAGATGCATCTGGTTGGAAGATGTATACTGCTTTAATAGAAGTGAATTCTTCTTCATCAATAACAATTTCAGGTAATTGTTTGATGGATGAACTTAAAGTTTATCCAGTTGAAGCATCCCTTAAGACATTTACTTACTCCCAAAATGGAATGATCTCAAATAGCAATGAAGCTAATGAAGTGAGTACTTTTAAGTATGATGCTTTCGGCAGGCTTACTTTAATTGGAGATAATGAAGGACAAGTGAAAACCCAAGTAATTTCAAGAATCAAACAATAATTTAATTCAATTTAA
>JBIPMI010000058.1:0-11465 GCA_044369215.1 Bacteroidia bacterium
GCAGGTCACTCAAAAGAACATTTAGACAAAGCCATTGCGGCTTTCACCAAAATTGGAAAACAATTAGGAGTTGTAAAATAATAAAGAAGGGTCCATTCTCAAGAAGAATGGGCCTTTCCTTTAGCTGGGTAACATTAAATTAATATTTACCTAACATTGAGTTTACTTAATGTTAACTCATCATTAACCTCAATGAGGGTATACGAACATACTTTTGTGGCAGATCAAAACTGCTATGCAAATCAGCAAGAAACAACTTTTAAACTTCATTTTATTCCTATTATTAACTGCATTTCAGGCAAATGCACAAAATGGGAAAATCGCCGGAAAGGTAGTAGATAAAAAAACTGGAGAAGAACTTATTGGGGTAACTGTAATTATAGAAGGAAGCTCATTTGGAGCTGCAACTGATTACGAAGGTAAATTCACTATAAGTAATGTCAAACCAGGAACTTACAATTTAATTGCATCTTTTGTATCTTATGGAAAGAAACAAATTAAAGATGTTGAGGTGAAAGCCAATGAAATAACTCCATTATCGATTGTTTTAGAACGCACCACTAAAGAATTAGTAGAAGTTATTGTTCAAGGAACATTAAAAAGAGAAAATTCAAGTGCTCTTTTATTACAACAAAAGAAAAACATTTCTATTTCAGATGGAATTTCAGCTGATATGATTAGAAAAACTCCGGATGCTACAACAGGAGATGTAATGAAAAGAGTAAGTGGAACATCAATTCAAGACAATAAATTTGCTGTAATCAGAGGATTAAACGACAGATACAATACAGCTTATATTAATGGAGCTCCACTTCCAAGTTCAGAAAGTGATAGAAAAGCATTTAGTTTCGACATTTTCCCATCGAACATGTTGGACAATATGGTTATTACCAAAACAGCTTCTCCAGACCTACCTGGGGATTTTGCAGGTGGTTTAATCACTATAAATACAAGAGATATCCCTGAGAAAAAATTTACTTCGTTCTCAACTGGAATTAGTACACATAGCATTACAACAGGAAAAGCCGGAGTTGGAGCAAATACCAGCAGTACCGATTTCTTAGGATTTGATGATGGAAAACGCTCATTACCGGAAAATATTCCTGCAAGAGGAGAATTTAACTCTTCACCTGATAAAGTTGAAAATTCAAGAAAATTTGACAACGACTGGTCTTTATTAAGACCATCAAATCTTCCATTAAACTATTCATTTGGTGTATCAGGTGGTAACAGTTATAAAGTAAGAAAGAAAGATGAATTCGGTTTTATAGTTTCAGGTTCTTACAGCAATAGCATAAAAAATTCGTTTGTTGAAAGAAATCAATTCAACAGACCAATGGATGGTAACGATAACCAAATCGTAAGATCTTATCAGGATACCATAACTAAAGAAGAAATCCTAGCCGGAATCATGGCCAATTTTGGTTATAAAATTGGAAACTTACATAAAATCTCATTTAAAAATGCATTGACTTTAAACTCAGAAAATCTTACTACCATTAGAGGTGGAGCAGATGATTATACATCAGAACAAGTGCCATTGGTAAGGAATACTTACTTTAACTACAATCAAAGCAGATTATTAACCAATCAATTAATTGGAGAACATTTTTTACCTACCTCAAAAATTAAATTGAAATGGGTATTAAACAACAATACAATTGATAGAAGCACTCCTGATTTCAGAAGATTTTCAACACAAGCAACTTTAATCGATCCTGAAACAGGTTATACCCCTTATCAAGCAAAGATTACAAGCAGTAATCCCGATATTACACAAACCGGAAGATTCTTTTCAAAATTGAATGAGAATATCAAAAGTGCCGGAGTTGATGTTCAAAAATCATTGGCTTTCCTTAGCTCTAAAAAAGTTAAAACCGAATTCAAAACAGGTTTATTCTACCAGGTACGTAATAGAGATTTCCAGGCAAGAGCGTTTGCACCGGTATTGAAAAAAAATGGCTTAGAAAGATTAAAATTTCTAGAAGGAAACTTAGATACACTTTTCAGAGCTGATTTGTATTCAAACGATTACTATTGGGATGAAGATTTCCGTGCCCAAGATATTTACAGTGCTAGTTCAAATTTATCTGCTGCATACTTAATGTTAGATCAAAGAATTGGAAACAGAATTAGAGTTGTTTATGGTGTTCGAGCTGAAGTATATAAACAAGTAATTGGTTCTTATGAATTGAATTCAAATCCACCAAAGCCATTAAATGTTGATACAACATTTAATGATTTCTTACCATCATTGAACTTTACCTACGAGTTATCAGAAAAAACCAATTTAAGATTCTCAGCATCTCGTACTTTAGCTCGTCCTGAGTTTAGAGAAATTGCATCTTTCTCTTTCTATGATTTCAATATCAATACTGTAGTAACAGGTAAATCAACATTAACAAGAACAAGAATTGATAATTATGATGTAAGATATGAATTCTATCCTGGTGAAGGACAAATGTTATCTGTTTCAACATTTTATAAATCATTTAAAAATCCAATTGAAATGGTTTATGAATTTAGAGGAAGTGATACCTACTTAAGTTATTCTTCTCAAACAACAGCAACTAATTATGGTATTGAGTTTGAAGTTCGCAAAAACTTTGATTTCTTAGATAAAATGTTTGACACCAAATGGATTAGAGATTTTAGTTTTACTGCTAATTATGCTTATATCGTTTCCCAAGTTAAATTTGATAAAAATGTAGCATTAGAAAAATTTGGCTCACGTCCATTGCAAGGTCAATCACCATATATTCTAAATACTAGCCTACAATACTATAATTCAAAATCAGCTTTAAGTGCTGCTATTTTTGTAAACAGAATTGGAAGAAGAATTGCATTCACAAGAGAGATTAATGGTTCAATTCCTGATTTATGGGAAAACCCAAGAACAGTTATTGACATTAGCGTTTCAAAAAGAATCTGGAAAGGTCTTGAAGGTAAACTAGCAATCAATGATATTTTAGCTCAAGATTTGGTTTTCTATTGGGACAATAATGGAAACGGAAAATTAGATAAATTCACAAAAGACCAATTAATCAATGCTTCAAATCTTCCTGGTGAATCTGCAAAGAGATTTGAAATGGACAATGATGTTTTTAGATATAAAATGGGATACTCTTTGTCTTTTAGCTTATCTTATAAATTCTAAAGTACATTAAATTAAATAAAATTCTAAAGTAGCAAAAAACCGACGATTACATCGTCGGTTTTTTTTGTGTAAAATAGATTCAAAATTCCTCAAATTAACGTTTTGGTAATCTTACGTTAACCTTTTAACAACAGCCTAAAACTAGCTTCGTAAGCACAATTCAATAAAACATGAAGAAGCTATACCTTTTCATCTTTGTATTTTTATTTAGCATGGTTTCATTTGCTCAAAAAGCAAGAACAATTGCAGGTAATATTGATGCAAACACAACACTATTTAGTGACACAATTTACACATTAGAAGGCTACGTTTATGTAAAAAACAACGCCACCCTAACAATTCAACCTGGAACCATTATAAAAGGTAAATCAGGTACAAAAGCAACATTAATCATCACTAGAAATGGAATGATTAATGCCAATGGAACTCCTACAAGACCAATTGTTTTCACATCTGACAAAGCTATTAATGCTAGAAGCAAAGGTGATTGGGGTGGAATCGTAATCCTTGGAAAAGCAAAAATCAATCGTCCTACAGATTGTTCTACTTGCCCTGGAGCAACAGTTGCTGCATCAGAAGCAGGAATCCAAGCTGCTGTTGAAGGCGACGTAGATAATACCAATGGAGATGCACTATATGGCGGAAATGACGATAACCACAATGCTGGAATTATGCGTTTTGTACGTATTGAATTTGCTGGTACTGTAATCACCCCAGGTAATGAAATCAACGGTTTAACTATGGGTGGTGTTGGTAAAGCAACACAAATAAATAATATTCAGGTTTCATTTGCTGATGATGATGGTTTTGAATGGTTCGGTGGAACTGTAGATGCAAAACACTTAGTATCATTCAGAAACGTTGATGATGATTTTGATACTGATTTTGGTTATACTGGAAAAGTACAATTTGGAATCGCATTACGTGATTCATTATTATATGATATTGGTACTGGACCAACTACAAACGGATTTGAATCTGATAATGATGGTTCTGGTACTGAAGCACAACCATTTACTGAACCTACCTTTTCTAATATGACAATTTTAGGCCCTTTAGCTAATGGTACAGCGCTAACCTATAGTAATTCATTCCAAAATGGTGCTCGTTTAAGAAGAAATACTTCAACTAGTATTTTCAACTCAGTATTTATGGGATGGAATGATGCTTTATTTATTGATGGCGCTCGTTCTGTAAACAAACACCAAAACGATACATTGTTATACAAAAACAATATTCTTGCTGGAAATATCAGAGCAGTAAATGCTTCAACATCGGGCGGTTCAAATCCAACAGCTACAAGAGCAAAAATATTTGCTAATGCAAACGATTCAATTGCTTCATCTGCTGGAATTCTTGCTGATCCTTTTAATTACTTAAATCCAAACTTTACTCCTGCTGCAGGTTCACCTGCTTTAACCGGAGCTTCATTTACTGGTGCTAAAATTTCTGATGGTTTCTTCAATACAACAAACTACAGAGGTGCTATGGGAAGTGAAAACTGGACTTCATGCTGGTGTAATTTCAACCCAAATACAGCTAATTACGATAATGCACCATTAAACTTTATGCCATTAAGTTATGATGCGGGTAAGGATTCAACTATTTGTTCTGGTAGATCTTTAGTTATTGGACAAACATTAACTGGAGTTTATAAAGCAACATGGTCACCGGCTGCTGGATTAAGTTCAACAACTGCCGCTCGTCCATCTGCGACACCAAGTGTAACTACAAAATACTTTGTAACTATTACAGATTCTGTAACTGGATGTTCGTTGGTTGATAGTATTTTAGTTACTGTTAATCCTACTCCTGCTGCTAACTTTACTTCTGCAAATGGAACAGGCGCTGGTGTTGTTAACTTCACAAATACTTCTACTAACGCAACAACTTATTCATGGAATTTTGGTGATGGTAATACATCAACTTCAGAAAACCCAAGTAATACGTATGCTGCAAACGGTACTTATACTGTAAGATTAAGTGCAGTTTCAGGAACATGTAACAATGCAACTACAAGACAAATTAATGTAACAGGTATTGCTTCTCCAGTGAGAGCTTTTACAGGTGATATTACTTCAAATACTACTTTCTATTCAGATACTATTTATATCATCAATGGATATACATATGTAAAAAACAATGCTACATTAACCATTCAACCGGGAACAATTATTAAAGGTGGTGCTAACAAAGCAACTTTAATTATTACCCGTAATGGTAAAATTGAAGCGAATGGAACAAAAAATCAACCTATTGTTTTCACATCAGGTAAAGCAGCAGGTTCGCGTTCTAAAGGGGATTGGGGTGGCTTGGTAATTCTTGGAAAAGCAGTTATTAATCGTCCAACTGATTGTACAACTTGCCCTGGTTCTGCTGTTGCAGCTGGTGAAGCAGGTATTCAAAATGCTGTAGAAGGTGACTTGGACAATACTTCAGGTGATGCATTATATGGTGGTCAAGATGATAACCACAATGCAGGAACTTTAAAATATGTGAGAATTGAATACGCAGGAACAGTAATTACTCCGGGCAACGAAATCAACGGTTTAACTATGGGTGGTATTGGTAAACAAACTACAATTGAATACGTTCAAGTATCATTTGCAGATGATGATGCATTTGAGTGGTTTGGTGGTACTGCTGATGCAAAACACTTGGTATCATTCAGAAACGTAGATGATGACTTAGACGTTGATTTTGGTTTCTCAGGTAAAGTTCAATATGCAATTGTATTAAGAGATTCATTATTGTATGATATTGGTTCTGGTCCAACTACAAATGGTTTCGAATCAGATAATGATGGTTCAGGTTCAGAAGCTAAACCTTTTACCAATCCAACTTTCTCTAATATTACTGTTTTAGGTCCTTTAGCTAATGGTTCTGCTTTAACTTATAGCAATTCATTCCAAAATGGTGCTCGTATCAGAAGAAATTCTTCTACTAGTATCTACAATTCAATTTTCATGGGTTGGAATGATGCATTATTTATTGATGGAGCTCGTTCGGTAAACAAACACCAAAACGATACTTTGATGTACAAAAACAATTTACTTGCAGGTAACATTCGTGCAGTAAACGCATCTACATCGGGTGGTTCAAATCCAACATTAACTAGAAGTAAATTATTTGCAAATGGAAATGATTCATTGGCATCTGCTAGTGGAGTATTAGCTGATCCATTTAATTATTCTAATCCAAATTTTGCTCCTCAGGTTGGTTCTCCAGCTTTAACTGGCGCTTCTTTCAGTGATGCTAGAGTTTCAGATGGATTCTTTACTGCTACTTCTTACAGAGGTGCTTTAAGCGAAAATGTTGACAGTAACTGGACTAATTGCTGGTGTAATTTTGATCCTCAAAATGCGAACTATAATTCTTCGCCAATTAACAATCCAGCTGCAAATGCTAACTTCACTGCTCCAGCAACTTCTAGCTCATTAAAAGTTGATTTTGCCAATACTTCATCAAATGCAGTATCATACATGTGGGATTTTGGTGTAACTAGCAGCACAACTGATACATCATCTGCTGTAAGTCCTAGCTTCACTTATCCTGCAAATGGTAAGTACACTGTAACATTAATTGCAAAAAGCAAATGTGGTAATTCAATCAAAACATTTGAAATAACTATTAATGATGTAAGTATCCTTCCAATAGTAGATTTCACTTTTGTACAAAATACTACTACTGGTTCTAGAGAGTTAACTTTTACTAATACAACAACAGAAAAAGGTTTAACTATCGATTATGCATGGAAATTTGGTGATGCTGCAACTGCAAATACTAAAAATGCAACTCACACTTATACTTCAAATGGTAGTTACACAGTTACTTTAATTGCAACTCATATTTATGGTGTTGATTCAATATCAAAAACCATCAATGTAATTGCTACATCAGTAAGTGAAGAAGTATCTGCATTCAACAATTTTGTTATGTATCCTAATCCTACAAGAGAAAATGTAACTATTGATTTTAACTTAATTAAATCTGAAACAGTTTCAATTTCAGTAATGGATTTATCAGGTAAAGAAATCATGAGTTTACCTGCTTCTAGAATGAATGTTGGAAAACAATCAATGGAATTAAGCACTTCTGAATTATCTGAAGGAATGTATATCGTAAGAGTAAATGGAGTTGAATCTTCTATTAGCTCTAGATTGGTTATCATTAAATAATCAAACAAAAAAAGAAAACCTGCTGTTTAAAGACAGTAGGTTTTCTTTTTAGTAAAGAGTAATTCTTTACAAATAAGAAGTGGTGTAAAAAAGAATGTGTTTTAACAACAATTCAGCATTACATCATATACAAAAGAATCGAGGTTTTATTCCTAAAGATTCTTCAAAAAACGAAAGCTTATTCTTGTAAATAGGCTCTGTTTTGATCGACAGACAAAAAGCCTCCTTCGGGAGGCTTTTTTATTTTGCACCAGTTTATGTCTAAGTTATATCAGGGAATTAATCCCAACATTCCATCATTAACAAATCACCACTTTCATAGGTGATATAAATTTGTCCATCTTCCTCAACTTCATTACTACTACTGGTTCTATAACCTAATTCAAGTTCTTCATTATTTAAATTATATACCAGACCTTTTGTTGAAATACCGCTTACTATACCAACAGGAATTAATGAAATTGGAGTTCCTTTTGTATACCATTTTGTGTACTGCTTTTTTAATAAGAAGATTTTAGAGTAGTCATCATAAATCACCAAATTAGCTTTCTCTTTATAGCGTGCCAATAAAGTCATATTATTAATTGTATGGTCTGCTCTCCTACCCGTAGCCCAAATAATATTTATAAAAATATTACCTCTTTCAATCAATAATTCTATACCCTTTTCCAAATCAGTTTTATTTTGGTCGGGAGTATGAACTATTTCAACTGAATTTTGGTAATTCAAAATTTCTCTTGGGTCTTTATTTCTATCAAAATCACCTGCAAGAATATCAATCTTAATCCCCAAGGGAATCACTCTATCGATAGCGCCATCTAAAACCATTACTATCGGACTCCATTCTAATAATTGATCGAGTAAGTTTCGGGAACAAGACTCGCCATTGGCAATTATCAATGCAGGTTCTTGACCCTCGCGTATAATATGGTGTGATGACATAATTTTTAAAAACACAAATGTAATATTAGCCTAACTATAAATTAAGGACAACTTAATCATTTGTTATTGTTGCTGTTCGTGCTTTGAACAAATTTCAAAACAAAAATGAAAAATACTTTACAAAATCTCAAATTATGCAGTACACTACTGGTACTCTTAGCTTTAGGATTAACACAAGTAAAAGCTCAAGTTAGCTTAAATTTCCTAGGAAGGTATTCAACAGGCATTTACAACAATGCAGCTGCTGAAATTACAGCCTATGATCCAATCACGAAAAGACTTTTTATTACAAACGGTCCTGATACCTCACTAAAAATTGTGAATATTAGTAATCCAACAAATCCTACTTTAGTTACATCATTATCTATAAAACCTTATGGTATTGATTTAACATCTGTTACATGCAAAAACGGAATTGTTGCAATTGCAGTAATCGATTCTAATGGAAAAACCAATCCAAGTAACATTGTATTTATTGATGCAAATGGAACTTTCCTAAATAAAGTAAAGGCTGGTCCAAATGCTGATATGATTACTTTTACTCCTGATGGTAGAAAAATATTGGTAGCCAATGAAGGTGAACCAAATGTAGGTTATACCATCGACCCAGAAGGTTCTGTTTCTATCATTGATATCAGTGGTGGAATTGCCAATTTAAATCAATCTCACGTAAGCACAGCTACATTCACTGCATTTAATAATATAACTTTAGACAAAAGCATCAGGGTATTTGGAAGAATACAAACTGCTGGTGGTGCTTTCTTAAGAAATTCTACAGTTGCTGAAGATATGGAACCTGAATATTTAGCAGTTTCTGATGATAGCAAAACTGTTTGGGCAACATGTCAGGAAAACAATTGTATTGCTGAAATTAGTGTTGATAGTGCTTATATCAGAAAATTAATTCCATTAGGATTTAAGAATCATTCATTACCTGGAAATGGATTGGACGCCTCTGATAATGGAACAACAATTAATATCGCCAACTATCCTGTATTTGGATTATATGATCCAGATGCAATTGCTTATTCTAGATTAAACAATACCAACTATTTATTCACAGCAAACGAAGGTGATGCAAGGGCTGACTGGGGTGCTGCAAATGTTGAAGAAGTTAGATTTGGTAGTTCTTCTTTTATAGTTGATACTGTTAAATTTGGAGGAACAGCGGCGGTTACTGCTTTAAAAGCAAATACTGCTTTAGGAAGATTAACAGTAAGTAACAGATTTGGAGATTTTAACAATGATGGAAAAATGGATTCTGCCTTTTGTTTTGGTGGAAGATCTTTTTCAATTTGGGATGCAAATACAGGCTTATTGGTTTGGGATAGTAAAGATGAATTAGAACAAATCATAAAAAACAGATTACCTGCTAATTTTAATTCAAGTCACACAGCGAATACACTTAAAAACAGAAGTGATGACAAAGGTCCAGAACCGGAAGCCATTACCATTGGAAAAATTGGCGACAGTACCTATGCATTCATAGGTTTAGAAAGAGTTGGTGGTATCATGGTTTTTAACGTTTCAAATCCTGCTTCTCCTTATTTTGTTGATTATATCAATACAAGAAATTTCTCTGTAACTCCTGGTTCGGGAACTTTAGCAACTGTTGGAGATTTAGGTCCTGAAGGATTGGTTTTTGTACCTGCTTCACAAAGTCCTAATGGCAAAAACATGATTATTTTATCTAATGAAATCAGTGGTACTGTTTCATTATTTGAAATCAAATCTAAATCAGATTTCCAATTACAGGTATTACATGCCTCAGATATGGAATCAGGAATTGATGCTGTAATTGATGCTCCAAACTTTGCTGCTGTTTTAGATAAATTAGAAGATGAACATACTAGTACTTTAAAATTAGCTTCAGGTGATTGTTATATCCCGGGACCATTTTTAGCGGCAGGTGAAGATGCAAGTGTACAGCCACATTTAAGAAGTACTGCTTCATCTTATTTCCCTGGAACAACTTCTGGTTTAAGAGCTGCAATTGGTAGAGTGGATATTGCTATGATGAACATTATGGGCTTCCAGGGCTCTGCTTTAGGAAACCATGAATTTGATTTAGGAACTGCCGAAGTTAACAGTATTATTGGTGTTGATATCAGAAGTAATGGTAATGACAAAAGATGGATTGGCGCACAATTCCCTTACTTAAGTGCAAACCTTGATTTTACAAACGATATCAACTTATCATATTTATATACCAACCAAAGATTACATACAGATTCATTTAAAACTAAAGCTAATATCACTGCAAATGCTCAGAAAAAAGGAATTGCTCCTTCTGCAATTGCAATGGTTAACGGACAAAAAATAGGATTAGTAGGTGCAACAACTCAATTACTTGCAAACATTTCTTCTCCAGGTGCAACAATTGTTAAAGGGGGTAACTCAGATAATATGGTGGCATTGGCTGCTGTTTTACAACCTGTTATTGATTCATTAAGATTTACTGAAGGTATCAACAAAATTATTGTGATGAGTCACTTACAACAATTGGCAAATGAAGAAGCATTGGCTCCATTATTAAAAGGAGTTGACATCATCATTGCTGGTGGTTCACATAGTTTATTGGCCGATAGCAATGATAGATTAAGAACTGGTCATACCGCTGTTAGAACTTACCCAATCATGAAAACCAATTTTGATGGAGAACCTTTGGCTATTTTAAATACTAGTGCAGAATGGAAATACATTGGAAGATTTGTAGTTGATTTCGACTCGACAGGTGTAATTATTCCTTCGATGTTAAATAGTGTTATCAATGGTGCTTATGCAGCGGATAGCGCCATGGTTACATCATTATACGGAAATTATGCGACTGCTTTTACAGCAGGTACAAAAGGTGCTTTGGTTAGAACTTTAACTTCTGCTATCGGAAATGTCATCAATAATAAAGATGGAAATAAATTTGGTAGAACAAATGTATTTTTAGAAGGTAGAAGAAATGCAGTTAGAACTGAAGAATCTAATTTAGGAAATGTATCTTCTGATGCCAATTTATGGGCAGCAAGAAGAGTTGATCCTACAGTAAAAATATCAATTAAAAATGGTGGTGGAATTCGTTCTGCAATTGGTGAAGTTTATGCTGCCGGAAGTTTAGTTGAATTAAGACCAACTGCTGCAAATCCTGGTGCTAATAAACTAAGTGGTGATATTAGTCAGCTTGACATTGAAAACTC
>JBIPMI010000413.1:0-3440 GCA_044369215.1 Bacteroidia bacterium
TGCTCAATCCCTAAAAACAATGAGATAGATGAAAGGTATCAATTGCTTATTTATCATCCAAAATCAGGAAGAACTTTTAGGTCAAGCACATCAATTGTAAAAGATGCCGTAATTGAAGCGAGAACCATTGCAATCAGACCTAATATCAATAACCATGCTTTTCCATTTAGGTATACAAGTGGTAAAAATTCATTTTTATATGATTTAGTAATCAGGTTTAATTACCTTGAAATGGATAAAAATGATACAAACTCTTCTCAGTTAAAATATTATGATTATTATGTAAAAAGATCTTCAGTATATTTTGAGAGAGAAACAGTTTTATCAGAAACTTTTGTCAATACACTAAAAGCAAGTATTCCTACAAATAACAGTAAAATCAGACGTGTAGTTGGAATTCAATTTATTGCTTATGGAGGTTCAAAAGAATACAAGGAACTATCTGATTTAAGTAAACCAAATACATCCATCGTTCAGAAAAACACAGAATATACAAACATCGAAAATGGCTTGGGTATATTTACTAGTCGTAACTATACTATTCAAACCAAGATGACTCTTGACAATGAGTCGAGAAATATATTAGCAGACAATCTTCCAAATTTTGTGAGATAACATATAGAATAATCCTAACAAGAATATTTCTAACAGATTAAAAAAAACAAGAGTTTAAGTAAGATCTTATTAAAATAGAATTTACAAAATCTGTCTAATCAGGAAAATTGCATCCAACTAACCCATTATGGCGATAGATTTTTCTGCCATAAAACTGACATTTTGCCTTATCAATTCTATAAAAATTGAAATTAAACGAAAGGCTATCTGTCAGATTGCTCTAAAAACTGACAATTTTTATCATTGGTATAGAGATTGATAAAATTTGTGAAAGAACATTAAACTTATGAGTAAAATAATAGGAATCGATTTAGGAACAACCAACTCATGCGTTGCCGTTATGGAAGGTAATGAACCGGTTGTAATTGCAAACAGTGAAGGTAAAAGAACAACTCCTTCTATTGTTGCATTTTTAAAAGATGGTGAAAGAAAAATTGGAGATCCTGCAAAACGTCAGGCTGTAACTAACCCTGTAAATACAATCTTTTCTATCAAAAGATTTATGGGTCATACACATGCTGAAGTAAGCACAGAAATTAGCAGAGTTCCATACAAAGTAGCAAAAGGTGATAACAATACACCAAGAGTTGATATTGATGGAAGATTATATACAGCTCAAGAGCTTTCGGCTATCATTCTTCAAAAAATGAAGAAAACAGCTGAAGATTATTTAGGAACAGAAGTTAAAGAAGCAGTTATTACAGTTCCAGCCTATTTCAATGATGCACAACGTCAAGCTACAAAAGAAGCCGGAGAAATTGCAGGTTTGAATGTAAGACGTATCATTAACGAACCTACCGCAGCAGCATTAGCTTATGGATTAGACAAAGCTAATAAAGACATGAAAATTGTTGTTTTCGACTGTGGTGGTGGAACACATGACGTATCAGTTTTAGAATTGGGTGATGGAATTTTCGAAGTAAAATCAACTGATGGTGATACTCACTTAGGTGGTGATGATTTTGATCAAAAAATTATTGATTGGTTAGCTGATGATTTTAAATCTGAAGAAGGAATTGATTTAAGAACTGATCCAATGGCCTTACAACGCTTGAAAGAATCGGCTGAAAAAGCAAAAATCGAATTATCAAGTTCAGCCCAAACTGAAATCAATTTACCATATATTACTGCAACACAAAGCGGACCAAAACACTTGGTAAAAACTTTAACCAAAGCAAAATTTGAGCAATTGGTTGATGATTTAATCAAAAGAACTATCGCTCCTTGTCAATCTGCCTTGAAAAACGCAGGTTTAACAACTAAAGATATTGATGAAATTATCTTAGTAGGTGGATCAACACGTATACCTGCTATTCAAAAAGCAGTGGAAGATTTCTTTGGAAAATCACCATCAAAAGGAGTAAATCCTGATGAAGTTGTGGCATTAGGAGCTGCAATTCAAGGAGGAGTATTAACCGGAGAAGTTAAAGATGTATTGTTATTAGACGTAACTCCTTTAAGTTTAGGAATTGAAACAATGGGTGGTGTAATGACCAAATTAATTGAATCAAATACAACTATTCCAACCAAAAGAAGTGAAGTATTTAGCACTGCATCCGATAATCAGCCAACAGTAGAAATTCACGTATTACAAGGCGAACGTCCGATGGCGAATCAAAACCGCTCTATTGGTAGATTCCATTTAAGTGACATTCCACCTGCACCAAGAGGAGTTCCTCAAGTTGAAGTAACTTTTGATATTGATGCTAATGGTATTTTACATGTAAGTGCAAAAGATAAAGGAACAGGTAAAGAGCAAAAAATCAGAATTGAAGCAAGTAGTGGATTAAGTGATGCTGAAATCGAGAAAATGAAACGTGAAGCAGAAGCAAATGCAGAATCAGATAAAAAAGCTAAAGAAGAAGTTGAAAAACTGAATACTGCTGATAGTTTGATTTTCCAAACAGAAAAACAAATCAAAGAATACGGAGATAAAATTCCGGCTGATAAAAAAACAGTAATCGAAAGCAGCTTAGCTACATTAAAAACAGCACATGCTGCAAAAGATTTAGCAGGAATAGAATCAGCGATGGAAGCATTAAACAATGCATGGCAAGCAGCAAGTCAGGATATTTATGCTGCTGAGCAAGCTGCCGGAGCAAATACACAAGGTGCACCAAATGAAGGTAACACAGGTGGTGCTTCTTCTGGAGGATCTGACAATGTACAAGATGTTGAATTCGAAGAAGTGAAGTAGCACCGCGATTTATCGCGGTACCGCTGCTGCTTGCAGCAGCGACAAAGTAATATCCGTGGCTAAATGCTGATATGAATCACATGAAGTGCATCAGCATATAAAGTTTTTTAAAGAGTACCTTGGTTCTAGAGCCAAGGTATTTTTTTTTATGCACAAAGGCAAATGGTTCTAAAAACTAGGCGCTGCGTTTCTAGGAAGAAGGAGTTTGAGTGTGAGTGTGAGTTTGGGTGTGAGTATGAGTGTGAGCAACAGGCACAGCGTTTCTAGGAATAAGGAGGTTGAGTGTGAGTGTGAGTGTGAGTTTGGGTGTGAGTATGAGTGTGAGCAACAGGCACAGCGTTTCTAGGAATAAGGAGGTTGAGTGTGGGTGTGGAAGGAAGAAAGTGTGAGTTTTAGTGTGGAGAGAGGCAGAATGAGTTTGATTAGCTAGGGAAACTTTCTTTCTAAAACACATTTCGTTCTTGCTCAATACTCACGCACAAAACTGTTTTGGGTGTGAGTGTGAGTTTGAGTGTGGAGGTGGGGAAACAAACACCGATTTTCTTTAAACTAGGAACTTGGGGGAGAGTTTGAGTTTGAGGGTGAGTGTGAGTGTGGAGGTGGGGAAACAAACACCGATTTTCTTTAA
>JBIPMI010000319.1:0-3436 GCA_044369215.1 Bacteroidia bacterium
TAAATGCAGAATTAAAATCATACAGCATTTATGCATTAAATGGCCAAATGATTGAAGAAAAGTTGAATTCAAATACAACTATTTCAACTGCACATTTAGAAAAAGGAATTTATATTCTGGAAGTAATTTCGAGCAAAGGAATTTTAAGAAGAAAAATGATTATTGAATAGTAATCAGATTACTGCTAATAAAAGAGGCCGGAATCGCTTGCGATTCCGGCCTCTTTTATTAGCAGTGTTTATGTTTTACCCTCTTTTTAACTGCCAGTTACTGCTTTGTTGTTTTGATTCTCCTGCAGCCTGTTTGGTGCCTTCTTTCTGAAAGAACAAACTTCCTGCTGCATAAGCTGCCGCCTGATGTAATTCAGGATTTGAAGTTTTTAACATTTCAGGTTCAAAATACTTTTCAATAAATTTTGTATCGAAATGACCTTCTCTAAAAGCAGGATGTTTCATTACAAATGTTCCAAAAGATAAGGTAGTTTCAATTCCGGTGATTTTATAATCTTCAATTGCTCTAATCATTCTTTGGATTGCCTCTTCTCTGGTTTTTCCAAACGTGATTAGTTTAGCAATCATAGGATCGTATTGAATAGGAATTTCCATTCCAGCCTCAAATGAATCATCAACCCTAACACCATAACCCTGAGGTGTTTTGTAGCTTTTAAGTTTGCCTATGTCTGGAAGGAAATTGTTCATTGGATCTTCAGCACAAACCCTCAGTTCAATTGCATGACCATGAATTTTTAAATCTTCTTGAGTATACCCAAGAGTTTCACCACGAGCTATTCTAATTTGTTCTTTAACTAAATCCAATCCAACGATTTGTTCTGTTACAGGGTGTTCAACCTGCAAACGAGTATTCATTTCTAAAAAGTAGAAATTTAAATCTTCATCTGCTAAAAATTCAACAGTTCCTGCACCAAAATAATTGCATGCCTTAGCCACATTCACAGCAGCTTCACCCATTTTTTTACGAACCTCAGGTGTTAAACAACTAGAAGGTGCTTCTTCAACTAATTTTTGATGACGTCTTTGGATACTACATTCTCTTTCAAATAAATATACAACGTTTCCATGTTGGTCACCTAAAATCTGAATTTCTATATGTTTGGGAGAACCAACATACTTCTCTATAAAAACACTGTCATCACTAAAAGCACTTAAAGCTTCAGATTGGGCTAATTTGATTGATTCTTCAAATTCTTCTTCTTTCCAAACAACTCTCATTCCTTTTCCACCACCTCCGGCAGAGGCTTTTACCAAAACAGGATAACCAATTTCATCTGCAATTTTTTTACCTGCAGTTATATCTTTTAAAGCTTCTTTTGTGCCCGGAACCAATGGAACATTAAAATTAGAAACAGCTTGTTTTGCACTGATTTTGTCACCCATGGTTTCCATAGATTCTGCTGATGGACCAATAAAAATTAATCCTGCAGCTTTTACTTTTCTAGCGAAATCAGCGTTTTCACTTAAGAAACCATATCCCGGGTGGATTGCATCTGCTCCGGTTTGTTTAGCAACTTCTATAATTTTATCACCTAATAAATAACTTTGATTACTAGGAGGTGGGCCAATACAAATGGCTTCATCTGCATATCTAACATGGAGTGCTTTTCTATCAGCTTCACTAAAAACTGCAACTGTTTTAATTCCCATTTCTTTTGCAGTTCTCATTACCCTTAGAGCAATTTCACCACGATTCGCAATAACTATTTTTTTCATGAATTAGGTTTTGGCTGTTTATTTTTCAGTAAACAAAAATAACAATTCTAAACAAACAGAATACTGATTTTATGACATATTTTAGTCGTAGATTTTGTTTTTTCTTTTAGTTTATGAAACTATATACTGAAATATACCAATATGGATATTTCTTTTTACGAATATCCGCATGTTTGCCAGTAATTTATTTAGTAAAATTCTAAACATTTTAAAATTGATTTATGCCTTTGAATTAAGGCAATTTGAATAAAAAATAGAATCCTGTTTATTACGAAGTTTCCCAAAATCCCATAGGGATTACATTATAGTAGTAAACAAAAATGAATGAATTTCCCTCACCCCCAAACGGACGCGAACCGAAGGTTCGCGTCCGTTTGGGGGTGAGGGTGATATTATTAAATTTACTTGTAAAGAAACGGATATTCGTTTAGATATTTGAGGATTATTACACTAATTACAATTATAAATAATCTTAAAATTACTTTCGGTTTGATTTTAGATTGATTTCTTTGGTTCTTAATTTTGGTAATCTAAGTTCTTAGGGTTTAAATTGCGAATTCATGGTAAATCAACAAATAAAACAATTTGTAAAAAAGGAATTACAAACAGAGTGGCGTCAACGATATGCTATTAACGGTGTCATACTGCAGGTTTTTTCTTCAGTTATGATTGTGTATTTAGCCGTAAGAATGTTGGGTAATCCTGCATGGAATGCCATTTTCTGGGTAATTATGGTTTTTATTTCTATTAATTCAATTGCAAAAAGTTTTATTGGTGAAGGAAAGGCTAAAAATCTATACTATCATCAGTTAATTAATCCTCAGAATTTGCTCATTTCAAAGTTCATTTACAATGCAGGTTTAAATGTTATTCTATCATTTTTGTGCTTAGGTATTTATAGTTTACTTTTAGGGAATCCAATTGTTTTCCATGCTTATTATTTACTTGCGACAGCTTTGGGAAGTATTGGTTTTGCTGCTACATTCACAATGCTTTCTGCTATTTCTTCAAAAGCAGGAAACAGTAATTTATTAATGCCAGTTTTAAGTTTGCCTATAATTATTCCTTTATTACTGATTTTAATTAAGGCTTGCAAAAGAGCTATGGATGGAATCGACCCTTCTCAGATTCAAAAGGATTTGCTAGTTTTACTTCTTTTTGATATAATGGTAATCGGTTTGGCTTACTTATTGTTTCCTTCTGTTTGGAAGGAATAATTGATATACTATGAAAAAAAATCTTGTTTTAAGCGTTTTCTTTATTTCATTTGGATTTATTGCTTTTTCACAAGTAAATAATCCGAATTTAATAGTTGATAAAAGAGCTCATTCCATTCAGTTAATGAAAAATGGAACTGAAGACAGGTATCCAATTATAGGTTTAGATGGTGAACAGTTAAAGCTAAGTTTTGATATGTTAGGAGCTGAAGCAGAGAACTATCAATATACAATTATTCATTGCGATGCGGATTGGAAAACATCAAAATTTAATCAATTTGAGTACCTCCGAGGAATGCAATTTGATAATATTACGGATTTCAGATTTTCTACGAATACTTATGTAAAATATGTTCACTACAACTTGGTTTTTCCAAATGAAAATATGAAACCAATTTGGTCAGGAAACTATATTTTAAAGGTGTTTCGTAATTTTGATGAGAACGATTTGCTAATGGTTAGGAGGTTTATGGTGATTAAACGTTCGGCCGA
>JBIPMI010000320.1:0-3433 GCA_044369215.1 Bacteroidia bacterium
GCAGCTGGAAGTTAGCTGCTGGCCTCTGGCAGCTTGCCATTGGCTTTTGATTTTAGGAGGTAGAACGATTTAATATTAAAAGTATATCTTTTTTTGATTTAAATGAATATTTTATCAAGCAAGAAATTTTTCATTCGTTACTTATTTTTTTCGAATGGACATTAAAGCACAATGTTCTTGAGCCCTGAAGGGGCATAATTTGTTAGCTTAATTAATAACCGAAACACCTAAGCCCTGAAAGTGGCGAAATTCTATCAAATTATTGACGTAGTTTGATGATTTATTTTTTTTGCTTGTGCATGATTTTGTTTAATACAAATTCTTTTGAATTTTAGTTAAATTTATACTTTTTCTCCTAACTATAATTTTGCAAAAAGCCAAAAGCTAAAGTTTAAGCGCTGTTTCTTTTTGCAATAATTTTCAAACTGAATTTGGATACAAGAAAAACAAAAAGTACACTTGGTATGGCAAATATTACCCAAACAAATACTGCTTGTTTATGAAGGTTGATGAATAAAATTGAAGCATCAATCCATCCTTTATCCCAAGTTAATTTAAGCATTTCCATATCAATCCCTCGTCCTTCTCCACCAAACCAGGTTTGTCCCAATTGAAAAAATGGTATGAGTAATAACAATTGTAATGGAGACACCAACCAATGAATCAATTGAATCAACACAATATTCAAACGAAATACTAAGGCAATCAACGCAACTAAAATGGTTGTTGTACCCATTACAGGAAATACTCCGCAAACCAAACCTAAGCTGATACACCAAGCAATTTGATCGGGCTCTAATCCTTGTTTAAAAATCAACTTCAGCTCATTTAGTTTCTTTTTCACTTCTGCAATTTATTTGAAAGTATCCAAAAACATGAAAAATTTTGTAATGGCAAAAATTCAAAGCAAATTGCTACTTCAAACCATTCTTATGAGATTCATTTTAATACTTTTGTTATCAGGCTTTAGTTTCTTAGGTAATGCACAAAAATTGCATGAATTGGTAAATCCTTTTATAGGAACCGGTGGTCATGGACATACTTTCCCCGGAGCTACAGCTCCTTTTGGTATGGTGCAATTGAGTCCTGATTCTAGATTGGATGGCTGGGATGGTTGTAGCGGTTATCATTATAGTGATTCTGTTATTTATGGATTTTCACATACTCATTTAAGTGGAACCGGTTGCAGTGATTATGGAGACGTGATGCTGATGCCAGTAATGGGCAATTTCAAAGACAAAAATGAGGTATTCAAGCCAACTGTTTATTCATCAAAATTCAAACATGAAACAGAAAAAGCTCATGCAGGATTTTATGGTGTTAAATTAGAAGATGATCAAATTCTTTGCAGAATGACAGCCACAGAAAGAACAGGTTTTCATGAATATCAGTTTCTAAACAAAGGCAAAGCCTATTTGGTACTGGATTTATTACACAGAGATGAATTACTTGAATCCAGAATAAACATCGTCAATAAAAGAACCATAGAAGGCTTTAGAAGAAGTAAGGCCTGGGCTACCGATCAATGGGTTTATTTCAGAATAGAATTTTCAAAAAATTGCATTGAACAAATTGAATACTCCGGCAAAAAAGGATTCAAACAAACAGGTATTGCTTTTGGATTTAAAATGAAGAAAAACGAAAAACTACTTGTAAAAGTGAGTTTAAGCGCAGTTAATGAAGCAGGTGCAGCAAATAACATGAGTAAGGAAATACCTCACTGGAATTTCAATCAGGCGCTAACTGAAACAGAAAATAAGTGGGACAAAGAACTGGGTTTGATTAAGGTTGAAGGGAATACCAAAGACAAACAAATCATTTTTTATACAGCCTTATATCATTCTTTTATTCAACCCAATATTGCGTCTGATGTAGATGGCAAATACAGAGGTCGTGATAATTTAATTCATGAAGCAAAAGGATTTGATTACTATTCTGTTTTCTCTTTATGGGATACTTTCAGAGCAGCACATCCTTTGTATAACCTGGTTCAAAGAAAAAGAAGCAATGATTTTATTCAAACATTTATTCGTCAGTATAAAGAAGGTGGCCGCTTACCTGTATGGGAATTATGGAGCAATGAAACTGATTGTATGATTGGCTATCATAGTGTTTCTGTTATTGCAGATGCATGGGCAAAAGGTATCAGAAACTTCAACAAAAAAGATGCTATTGAGGCGATGTTACATAGTGCTAACAGAGATGAACATGGATTAAAATCATACAAAAAAAATGGTTTTATTTCTATTGAAGATGATGCAGAATCAGTTTCAAAAACATTGGAATATGCTTATGACGACTGGTGCATTTCAACTTTTTTAGAAGGAGTACAAAAGGAAGTTTTCGAAAAAAGAGCTCAATCATGGAAAAATATATTTGATCCTAAAAGTGGCTTTATGCGTCCACGTTCAAACGGAGGTTTCCTTGAACCATTTGAACCAAGAGAAGTAAACAATCATTTTACTGAAGCTAATTCTTGGCAGTATTCATTTTTCGTTCCTCATGATATCAATGGTTTAATGCAGGCTCATGGTGGCGTGAAAAATTTCGAGAAAAAACTAGATGCCTTATTTAGCGAAAACAGCAAAACTACAGGACGTGAACAAGCCGACATTACAGGATTAATCGGTCAGTATGCACATGGCAATGAACCTAGTCACCATATGGCCTGGTTGTATAATTTTACCGGAAATACAAATAAAACTCAGGGAATGATTAGAAGAATTCTTGAGTCGCAATACCAAAATGCCCCTGATGGTTTATCAGGAAATGAGGATTGTGGTCAGATGAGTGCCTGGTTTATTATGAGCTCCATTGGTTTATATAGTGTTTGTCCGGGCACTACTTCTTACGAAACTGCAGCACCTTATTTTGATAAAATTGTTGTACAAACAGGTCTTTCAAAAAGCTTTAGTATACTAGCAAATGATGCTGCACAAAATCCTTTTGTTGTTTACAGGAGTATCAATGGGAATACCAATCCCGGTTTTAAACTTGAACATGAGCAATTGATGGAGAACCAAATTATATCTTACAAATTGTCGAAAAGTGAGTTAAGTTTTCCTATTAAAGAAAATATATTACCGGAACTAAAAGGCCTCTTCCCTGCCCCACTTATTCAAACAAAAAAACAAGCTTTTAAAGATAGCATGTTGGTTAGTTTAGGATCATTAGAATCGCCAAGTTTATTGTATTATTCATTAAATGGCTCTGATAAATTAATTCAATACAAAGCCCCATTTTACATTTATAAAACTACAGATATCAAATGTTTGGCAACCGATTTATCAGGCAATAGAAAAAATGAAAGTAATGCTCATTTTCATTTGATACCTCACAATTGGAGCATTATGTTAAAATCAAAAATCACCAAGCCTTATACAGGTGGTGGAGATGATGCTTTGATTGATGGATTAAGAGGCGATGAAAACTG
>JBIPMI010000322.1:0-3426 GCA_044369215.1 Bacteroidia bacterium
ATCTATAAAAAATACAAATAAGTCCATAAAAAAAAGCAGAAGTTCCCTCCTGCTTTTTTTGAATTTTAGATGTATTAATTAAAATAAAATTTACTTAGGTAGAATTACTTTATCCATTACATGAACCACTCCATTAGAAGCTGTTGCTGATCCTAAAATCAATGATTCATCAATATAGGTTTTACCATCCTTTACATGAACAGTTGCATTGGTTCCATCAACCATTCCAATTACTTGACCATCTTTTAATTGTTCTGCTTTTAAAACACCTACATATACATGGTGTTGTAAAATGTCTTGAAGTTTTGATTTATTTTCGGGTTTTAAAAGAGTCTCCACTGTTCCGGCAGGCAATAAATCAAATGCCGCATTTACAGGAGCAAAAACTGTAAATGGTCCAGCATTACTTAAAGCATCAACTAATTCTGCTGTTTGTACTGCTTTCACCAAGGTGGTATGGTCTGGTGAATTAACTGCTACTTTAACAACATCTTGTTGAGATTCATTGTCGGCAACACCAGATTGCCCAACAGCTGTAGTTTGTTCTGTGCCAGCAGATTCATTTGAAGTTGTTTCTGCTCCACCACATGAACTCATCGCAAAATAGCTTAAACTTAAGCCAACGTAAAGAAATACTTTTTTCATAATGTTTTCATTTGTTGTAGCAAAACTATTCCTGAATATTCATTGCTGCTATGACCTATGTCATGTTTTCGGATATTTTTATCTTATTATATTTGAGGACCAATTTTTGACAAATATGAATGATAAAAGTATAGCAGAATTTGTAAAGGAAAATCAAAATGCGAGTAAAGTTTTTGATAAATATGGTATAGATTATTGTTGTGGAGGAAAAATAAACTTTATGGAATATTGCCTCAAGAAAAATCTTGATCCAATTTTAATTATTAATGAAATAGGCACTGATATAGATAATGTAGGGCAAATATCATTTCAAGACATTAATAAATGGCCTGCTGATTTAATATGTGATTATATCGAGAAAACACATCATAGGTATTTAAAAGAGTTTTTTGAAATAGTTGAAACAAAAATGGAGAAGCTCATAAATAAGCATAGTTTCAAACATCCAGAACTAATCGAGATTAGAAAAATTATAAAGAGTGCTCAATATGAATTACTAATGCACTTAAAAAAGGAAGAATTGATATTATTTCCTGCAATAAAAAAAATTGTAACAGCAAATTTAAATAATTTACCAACAGAAGATTTTGCTTTTGGTTGTATTGCAAACCCAATAAATGCAATGGAAAATGAGCATAATCATGAAGGAGAGAGACTTGAATCAATAAAAAAAATAACAAATAACTTTACCCCACCTGAAGATGCTTGCCAGACCTATAAATCTGTATATAATATGTTAAAGGTATTTTCGGATGATATGCACAAACATGTTTATATAGAAAATCATATTTTATTTCCTAAAGTTTTATCTTTAGAAAAAAAAATAAACTTCTAAAAACATGTTTTCTAAATCTTGCGAATACGCTATTAGAGCCGTTATTTTCATCTGCACAAAAAAAGAAGAAAATAAAGTTGTAAAAATTCAGGAAATCGCTGAAGCTGTTGGCGCTCCTGTTTATTATACTTCAAAAATCCTTCAACAATTGAGCAGACTAAAAATAATGGGTTCATTAAAAGGTCAGAATGGAGGATTTTATATGGGACAGGAACACAAGGAAATCAGACTTATTGATATAGTAAATGCAATTGATGGCGATAAAATATTCAATGGCTGTGCTTTAGGTTTGAGTCAGTGTTCCGAAAGAAATCCTTGCCCTTTACATGCACAATTTAAAAGCATCAGAAAAGAAATTAAAGACATGCTTGAATCAACCACAATTCATGATTTAAGCAAGAATCTTTTAAAAGGAAAAACCACCCTTAAAAAATTATCGTGGAAAGATTAGACAATGAAAAAGCCATCAGAAAAATGGTTGTTCTGTTTTATGACAAAATTAAAATCAATATGCATTTAGGAGGCATTTTCCATAGTGCAATTGGCAACAAATGGGACACACATATTGAAACCATGGTATTGTTTTGGAGGCATATATTATTAGGAGAAATGGTATATGAAGGAAGGCCGGCACAAAAACATATGGATATGCCTTTAACTCATTTTCATTTTGAGGTTTGGTTAGAATTATTCAACCAAACCATTGATGAAAACTTTGAAGGTGAGATTGCATTGTTGGCAAAAGAAAGGGCATTGGGAATTGCAAAAGTTATTGAACATAAAATACATTCAAAAAATGATAGACAAATTAATTGAACAAATCCAAAACAAGTACAGTGAAAAAGGTCAGGATGCCGAGGTATTTTTAAAAGGACTTTTGAATAGCAAACCCATTAATTACTGGGATTATATTGAAACTGATACTTTACTTAGTTTACAAAAACCGAAAACAAATTTTTCTGATGAATATATTTTTATTGTCTATCATCAAATAACTGAATTGGTATTAAGTCTTATTCGTCATGAATTAAATCAAATTACTTCTGATGAAGAAATGTCACAGGAAACCATGATTGAAAAGGCCGGCAGAATGGAACGCTATACTGGCTTACTCATCAACTCTTTCAGCATTATGAACCAAGGAATGGATTATGAACAATACAATCAATTCAGGTTAAGTTTAGCGCCAGCAAGTGGTTTTCAAAGTGCGCAATTCAGGTTTATAGAATTGATGTTTACTGATATTGATAATTTAATCAATGAAAGAGGTAAATCAAGAATGCCTGCAGATTGCACTCTTGAAAACAAATTCAATTATATCTATTGGCAAGATGCTGGAATCGATCATCAGACAGGAAAAAAATCAGTTACACTATCTGATTTTGAAACCCGCTATATGGATGAATTTGTGCTACTAGCAAACAAGATGCAGAAGAAGAATCTTAATCAAAAATTAAAGGATTTAAAAGACAGAAATGCATTGTCTAATGAACTTGTTTTAGCCATGAAAAAACTCGACCACCAATTAAATGTGGCTTGGCCAATTGTTCATCTTGAAACTGCTCATACCTACCTCAACAAAAAAGGCGAAACTACTGCAGCAACTGGTGGTTCACATTGGATAAAATACTTACATCCTCAATACCAAAGACGTATATTTTTCCCTTTTTTATGGTCAGAACTAGAGCTGGAAAACTGGGGAAAATAAAAAACTAATTAAAATCAGAGCGAAGTCTGACATGCATCATTTATTTTAAAATTACCATTTAAGATATTTGTATCTGATTTTAAAACAAAAGGTATTAACAAATGCCTTTTTTAATATTATATATTAAGACATTTTTATCTGATTAAAACAATGAATATGAAAAAATCAATTTTAGCAGGATTAGGAATTGGCATATTAGCTTTCCTATATTCTTGTGGAGGCAACACAACTTCGGAAA
>JBIPMI010000321.1:0-3426 GCA_044369215.1 Bacteroidia bacterium
CTCTTGGGTCGCTTCCCAGAATATAATCAAAAAAGGCAACCAATAATTCTCTGCCATCAACCATTTTACTTTCATTTGAATATGCCGGTTTGGTTTCGTTTATTTTGAAAATATTTTGCTTAGAGTATGAGAATAAAGCAGAATTATATCTTGCTGAGTTTTCGTTTAAAAATTGATTTTTATACGAAACCAACTGACGTCTTTCAAAACTATCTTCGCTATAAGTTAAACGAAGTGCCTTATTTACAGCCATGCCAATATCTTTACGAATGGGTTCAGAAATTGCTTTTAATTGAGATGAAACTTCAGCAATTAATTGGCTATTGGCACTACTTTGAGCAAGTTGATTCAAATGATTAACACAAGTATCAATTTCTTCTTTAATTGGATTGATATAAGCTTCCCAAGCATTTTTTCTGGAAACATTCACATGAATTTTAGCTTCATTTTCTATTGCATCAAGTTCTTCAATACTTGCCAATTTGTTTTCAAGAATCCATTCTTTGAAGCGTTTGATACAATCGTTTTCCGTTTCCCAGTCTAAACGTTCTTTGCTTTTATATCTTTCGTGTGAACCGCTTGTAGAGTGCCCTTGAGGTTGAGTTAATTCTTTAACGTGAATTAAACAAGGTACATGCTGTTCTCTGGCAATTTTCCCTGCTTTATCATAAGCATTAACCAATTCAATATAATCCCATCCATTAACAACTATGATTTCATAGCCATTGTGTTTTTCATCTCTTTGAAATCCTTTTAAGATTTCAGAAATGCTTTCTTTTGTTGTTTGATATTTAGCTGGAACTGAAATTCCAAATTGATCATCCCATACTGAAATAACCATAGGAATTTGTAAAACACCTGCTGCATTTATTGCTTCAAAAAAGTGACCTTCACTTGAACTTGCATTACCAATGGTTCCCCAGGCAACTTCATTTCCTTTATCAGAGAAATTGTTTTCACCAATGATATCCCAGTTTTGACGATAATATTTAGAAGCTTGGGCTAAACCAACCAACCTAAGCATTTGTCCGGCAGTAGGAGAGATGTCGGATGATGAGTTTTTGCTGTTTTTGAGTTCTTTCCAATCACCATTTTCATCAAGAAGTCTTGTGCCAAAATGCCCATTCATCATTCTTCCGGCACTTGCCGGTTCTGCAACAACATCGGTATGTGCATACAATTGAGCAAAAAACTCTTGAACGGTAAGCAAGCCCGATGCCATCATAAAAGTTTGATCTCTATAGTATCCACTTCTAAAATCGCCATTTTTAAAGGCCTTTGCCATTGCTATTTGAGGCAATTCTTTTCCATCGCCAAAAATGCCGAATTTAGCTTTGCCTGTTAAAACTTCCTTTCTTCCAAGTAAGCTTGCTAACCTACTTTGAATTGCTATTCTGTAATCCTCCAGAACAATGGATTGATAATTTGAAGTGTTGTCTGCTGAATTTACCGCACTGCTCATTTGTTTGTTCTCTTAATTTCTCAAACCTAAACTATTTTTGCAGTTCATCAAAAAGCCTGAACTAAAAATTCCCTTGAAATAAAGATTTTTATTTAATTCAAATGTATTATTCATGCTAATTGCCTTGATTTACAGTGGTTATAGTAATTGTTAAGTAAATTTTATAGATGTAAATTATGAAAAAAAATTACTGACCAATATTTTTGGAATAGGATTTGTGGTGCATAATATAAAAAAATCTGTTGAAGAATGGTTTTAATTTGCAACGCAAACATTAAATTGCCAATCTCATCATTAAAATAAAAACACAATTTAAAATATGAAAAAGTTAATTTTAACCGCAGTAATTGCAATTGGTGGAATGTTCGCCACTAATGCACAAACAACAACTAGTCCTGATGCTGATGAAAAAAAGGCAGAAGTGAAATTTGAAAAAGAAACGCATGATTTCGGAAATATTCCTCAAGGAACTCCTGCTACTTACACTTTCACTTTCGAAAACACAGGAAAAACTCCTTTAATTATTACGAATGCTTCTGCAAGTTGCGGTTGTACTACTCCTGATTGGTCTAAAGAGCCTATTAAACCAGGTAAAAAAGGATTTGTAAAAGCTACTTATAATGCCGCAGCTCCTGGTCCTTTCACTAAAAGTGTTACTGTTATGAGTAATGCAACAAACTCAACCATCATTCTTTACTTAAAAGGTGATGTAAAACCAACTGAACAAAAGTAATTTCTTTGATATAATTTGAGCCTGCACAATTTTGTGCAGGCTTTTTTATGCCTAAACACTATTTTCGAAATAAAAATTCAATGAAAACATTAAAAGTATTTTTCTTACTGATTTTATCTTCAGTAATCATGTTTGCACAGGATCCGGCAAAAAAAGAAGAAGTTAAACCTGTAATTGAATTCGAATCAACTGTTCACGATTTTGGTAAAATTTATCAGGGAAAACCGGCAGTTTGTGAGTTCGTTTTTACAAATAAAGGGAAAGTGCCTTTGGTTTTATCTAATGTTCAACCAGGTTGCGGCTGCACTACTCCTGAATGGCCTCGTGAACCAATTATGCCGGGACAAAAAGCTAAAATCAAAGCTATTTACAATCCCGGTTCTTATAAAGGTCAGTTTGGAAAAGGAATTACAGTTTATTCAAATGCTACAACCGGTACAATTCAACTAACCATAAAAGGTACTGTTGAAGAAATTCCAACTGAACCCCATAGTCCGGTTAAAATTGATGTTGGAGGCGGATTTTAATATTACTATTTGAGATTTAATCATTAAATTATACCCATAAAAAAAGGCTGAACTTTTTAAAAGTTCAGCCTTTTTTTATGGGTAATAAATTTCTTTTTCTGAATTCAATAGATTATCGCAAATCAACTACTTCACAACCAGGAAATTTCTTCACATCAAAAACAAATTGATTGTCCTGGAAAATTAAATTTGGAACCTGATTATTTACTGTATAAGTATGAATACTTCCATTTTTATCAAATACCTGTGAGCTTAAAATTGTTTGGTTTGTTTTATCAACCCAAACTTTAATTTTAAAGTATTTCTTTTTTTTGTCTTTGGGAGTTAATTCTATTAAAACCAATTCTTTATTCCCATCTTTTTTACTTTCAATTTGTTTGTATAGGAAACCCTTTCCATACATAGTAAAAATATCATCTAACTTGATTGCGCCTTTTTTTGCATCGTAATTACTAATTTGAACTTCATTGATTTCTCTGCTGAAGGTCCAAACTGTTTTGTTATCACAAATAATTAGTTGATTGGCAATATCTAATCTAAATTTATTTCCCTTGATTAGAATTTGACCTTTTTGTTTCTCCTGACTTTTTTCCTGTTTGTTTTCAAGTGTGTAAGTGAAGTCGGCTTTTATTGTTTTAAATGCCTTATATCGTTTACTAATTTTTTCAAGCAGTTTTTCTGCCTCATTGGCTTTTCCTTGAGAC
>JBIPMI010000323.1:0-3413 GCA_044369215.1 Bacteroidia bacterium
CTAAAGTATATCCGAATCCAAGTAAAGGTTATACTTTTGTTGATAATACTCAATCTAAATTTACTTCCTATAAAATTTATGATTTAAAAGGAAGTTTGATTCATAATGGTATTCTAGTTTCAGATTTAAATGAGTTAAACTTGAGTGAAATACTTCAGAAAAATCAATTGTACCTGATTGAATTAATTGGAGAAAAAAGTGTTTACCAAAGATTATTGATTGAGTAGGATTAAAAAAATGAATTGGAAACATGAAGTTTAAATCATTGAGCAATCTAATCACCCAAAAACCTAACCCACTTGTTTCATACATATATTTACGTTGTTTAAATGATTTGTTTTAATTGTATTTATGAAAATAAGCATCAAACTAATTTGACGAAATAAAAACAATTGCAACCTTCTTAAAATAGCTTTTGACTAATAGTTAAATCCCTACAACTATGAAAAAGCTATACCTATTATTTAATTTACCTTTTATTTTAAAGGGACAGATTTTAATGAGACCTATTGGTATTTATAATTTTCAACTTAAAACGGAATCGGCATAAGATTCTAATTGAAACTTTTTGTAAATCCAATAATCTGAAGTTCTCTCTGTAACAATCAAGCTTGTTGTATAGAGTGAATGGAAGTATTGAACACTTAAATTTAAGAACATTTGCTAGCTACAATTACCTCAGGAAAACAAAATCAAAATGGGGAATTACTTGAGCCAATAATCTTAGATTAATGATCCCATTCATAACAGATAAACTTCTGTTATCTGTTTAAACTGTTACTTTTTTTACTAAGATTCTCAAAACGAAAATTTGAAAAAATTTACGATGGATTCCTCATGTTCTAAAAGTTCAAGATTTATGTCAAAAAAGAAAAAAATAAACTAAGTATCTCATGTTAAACCAATAAAAAATAACATTATGAAAAAGCTCTACATCATCCTATTATTCTGCTATCCATTATTGTCTAAAGCACAAATTTTAGATAACCCATTTAAGTATTACAAAAATCCCGCTACTCAATTTTTAGTTGACACTTCAATGTTTGTTAGTGGTGATTTTACAATTACTCATTATGAATATAAAAATGTTGCATCTGTATCTAAAGAAAGAAACGAATTTTTTAGAATGCAAGGAAACAAAATTATTTCAATAAAAACCAATTTTCTCAACAGTAGGGTTCTTGAATATATTGAGAATAAATGCACTTATAATTCTGAAAAGCTAAATACAAATCAATATAGCCTTAAAAGCCTTAATAATCCTAATATAGCCATTAACTATACAGATTCATTTATTCATGAAAATAATTCACTAAAATATCAGTATCATTTTAACGACATAAACGAATTGTTTTCAATTAAAGAATTTATTTACGACTCAATTAATGGACTTAAAAAGACTCAAATAACTCAGAGAATGCCAGGCACTAATAACCATGCTTTGTTTGAAGTTTTAAGCTTTCACAAACCTAACTTACCCCAAAAAATGCATGTTTATTCTGATATGAATGGGGAAAAAGAATTGTTTGTTGTCTCTCATTTTTCCTATGATGATAAAGATAGATTAACCAGTTCATTAGATAGTTCTTTTTATGGCGGTGTTTTTCAACCAGCCCAACAATATAGAATTGTATATAAAGGCAATAGCACTCAAATCGACTCCATAATCTTCACACATTTATATTTCAAATTTACTGATATATCAAAATTAGAGTATGGAAAAAATGGAAAAGTAAAAACAATTTTTAAATTATCAAGAGACAACAATGAGCCATTTAAACTTATTAGTCGGTATGAATTTTCAAGTGGAATAACAGGTTTAAATACTATCGGAATTGAAAGAATCAAAATAAGCCTTTTCCCTAATCCAACTAGTGATAAAATCTTTATTGATAGCAAAGAAAATATCAAACAAATTGAAGTTTTCGACTTAAACGGAAAACGCTTGTTGTCTAAAGAAGAAAATAGAATTGAACAAATAGATTTGAGTGAATTGACAACAGGAGTATATCTCTTAAAAGCTAAATCTGACTTAGGATTTGCTCAAGCAAAAATTGTAAAAACCAATTAAAAAAATCATTGCAGATTTAGTTCTGCAATGATTTTACCAAACCGTTCAATCATTTACCGGAATTAACCTTACGAAAATTCACAAAAATTTTCGATGGAATTCTCATGTCTGATTGGAACGAATAAATCATTCAAAACAAAGTTTAAAAATCATTTAATAACCCTAAAAAAACACCATTATGAAAAAAATTTACATCACCCTACTAATTCTTTTGCCATTAGTTTCGATGGCTCAAATTAATATAGGTCCTATTAGTGCTTATAAAAATCCAGAAACATCCTTTATTTTAGATACTTCTATTTTTAACACTGGTGATTTTTATTCAGATGAATTTTATTACTCACCAAATGGAGATTTTGAACATTTTAACAGAACCCAATACAAAAGTGAAGGAAATAAAATAGTTAACATGACAAAAAACTATTTTGGAGAACCAGAATTGGATAAATATATCTACGATATTTCTTTTGAATCTGAAAAACCAAAACTTCAGCTATTTTCCTACAAAGTAGTTAATGATCCAAACATTTACACCGCAGAATTAGACTCCTTTATTTATGAAAATGGCAAAATTAAATACCATTATAAAATTGATAATAAAAGGGAATTATATTTTCAATTAGAATTTATTCATGATTCAATAAATGGACTTAAAAAAACTCAATTAATTCAAAAGAAACCATTAAAAGATATATATGGCCAATTATTTGAAGTTACGGAATTTCATAAACCTAATATGCCCAAAATTATGTATTTGTATAACGATTTGAAAACAGATTTTGAGTTAGAATTGGTTTCGTATGTAACTTATGATACACTTGATAGGATTATAAGCACAATAGATAGCACAATAGAGAATGGGATACTAGTTCCTTATCAATCCAACAAAATAGTTTATCTAGGCAATACAACTAAAATCGATTCTATGTATTATAAAGATGTTTTGTTTAACGTTTCATTTGATACCAAGTTTACATATAATCAAGATGGAAAGTTAAAATCCATGACCGATTATACCAAAGAAAATGGTAAAGATTACAGAATGTATTACCGCACTGAATTCACGAGAGGGACAACAGGTTTAAGCAAAACTATCGATGATCAGTTTAAAATGAAAATGTATCCAAATCCTACTAGTGATAAAATATTTATTGATAGTAAAGAACCTATTCAAATGGTACAGGTATTTGATGTTAAAGGCCAGCTTCTTATAAACAAACAAGAAGCTAATATTGAACAAATTGACTTGAATGCCTTACAAACAGGAGTTTACATACTTAAAGCCTTTTCGAAAAATGGATATACTCAAACTAGGATTTTGAAAACCCAATAGGACTTTTAC
>JBIPMI010000059.1:0-11345 GCA_044369215.1 Bacteroidia bacterium
GCTTGAAATTCCACCCCTATTGTTAATCCCAATTATTGAGAATGCCTTCAAACATGGCGTAAATCCTGAAGAAAATTCTTGTATTTTAATCAACTTAGAAATTGAACAATCAAAACTTATTTTAACAGTTGATAACAACAAAGTAAAGAAAACCAGCTTTCACAATTACCCCGGTGGACTTGGATTAAAAAATGTAAGAGACCGACTAAATTTATTGTATCCATTAAAGCATAAATTCAAAATTGAAGAAGATTCAAGGGAATTTAATGTTTACTTAGAAATAGAATTATGATAAAAGCCATAGCATTAGATGATGAGCCACTAGCCTTAGGCATTATTGAAAAATTCTGCCAAAAATTGGATTATATTAAACTTGAAAAGGTTTTTACTAAACCTAATGAAGCCGAATTATACCTTGAAAAAAATCTGATTGATTTAGTCTTTTTAGATATACAAATGCCATCAAAATCAGGCATTGAATTTTTTAAAATTATCCCAAGTACTTGTAAAGTTATTTTCACTACGGCATTTGCAGATTATGCCGTAGAAGGCTTTAATTTAAATGCAGCTGATTATCTTCTAAAGCCATTTAGTTTTGATAGGTTTAAAACAGCAATTGACAGGGTAAAAGAATATTATGATTTATTAAAATCAGACCCCAATCATGAAGATAATTATCTAAATGTAAGAGCTGATTATAGTTTGCACCGAATTAAACTTAATGATATTTTATACTTTGAAGGATTTGATGATTATGTGAAAATCATTACGGTTCACATGAAACCAATTGTTGCCAGATTAACAATGAAATCTCTTCAGGATAAACTACCAAACAACCAATTTGTAAGGGTTCATCGTTCCTATATTATTCCACTAAGCAAAATTGATCAGGTAAAAAATAAACTTATTCTTATCGGTGAAAAGGAAATTCCTATTGGTGGTGCTTATGAAACAGATTTCACGAAATATTTTGAAAAGGAGAAATAACTTTTAAAAAATTTCTCCTAAAATTCTATTCGAATTTAATTCAGGAAACTGATGTAAATGAAACTGGTAATACCTGATTAGTGCATCCAATACATTTTTTCTAATATCCCTTGAAGTTTCTATTTCATATAAATTACTCAGATTTGAACTCAGAATTTGTTTTAAAAATAAACTTTCCTGCCGATTTAAAACCTCTGATGAAAACTCATTTGAATTCACAAAAATCCCTTCTTTTAAACTGAAAAATACTCTTTCATTGTCATGAAAATTTTCAGGAAAAAAGCCTAAGTACTTAGATAAATGTGCCATAAAAAAACATGGAACATTTGCTAAACTTGTTTCCTGTAAATCTATAAATTGAATGGTATTAAATAAAAAATCAAATAGTTGTTTGTCGACCTGATTTTCTTCTCTTAAACACTTATTTAATAATTCAGAAATAAACAAGGCAATAGATGATTTATATAAATCAAAATGTATTTGATATAAGGTTGGAGAACATTTGAGTTCTTTAATTCTTTGCAGATTTTTATTTTGTTGTTGAAAAGTATCAAGCTCAAGTAAACTCAAAACCTGCAATTGAGATGGTTTGATTGCACCCTTTTTACTTCTTACACCATTTACCATATAAGATTGCAATCCATACAAATCTGTATAACATTTCAGAACAACAGAGTTTTCTGAATAAGGAATAGTAGAAATAACAATTGCACGAAGTTTACCTAACATGAACTATAAAGAATTGTGAGCCAACAAGCCTTCCTTTGTAGCCAAATAAGAATAAGCTTTCATGTTATCAGAATCATAGATAAAACTTCTTACATATTCCATTTTTGCTTCATCCCAGCGCATAGCTACAATCATCTTTTTATGTATCAGCGTTTTTATTCCATCAGCAACAATTGGGGCAGGTAGATTTACCTCCTCCAAAATATTTTCAAAAGGCTCAACAAAATATACGCTGTTAAGTATATCTTTTTCTAAATCGCTCAGTTCGTATACCATATTAAATGTGTTTTCTTCCCTTCCAATTATAACCCGCCAAATTTGCCCATATTCCAATAATTAAAACATAAAGAATATGAAAAGGTTCGGCAATCAATAAAAATAAAATTAAATAAGAACGTTTAAAAAAGCGCAATACATCAAACAAAAATAAACCTTCAATTGAAGCTTTAAAAGCAATTTGTATGCATGCCATCCAGAGGAAATTATCATAGAATATACCCAGAATAAAATTCAACAAAATGCTTAAGTTAAAGAAATAGGCAGCTGCTAAGATTACTGTGATATATCTATTTTCATAATGCGTACTCTTTGACACCCAACGTCGCCTTTGATTGGCCAATTGCTCAATCGAAGAATTGGGAGATGTGCTTACCAAAGCGCGTAAATCCTTTAAAAAGAATACTTCATCCGGATACATTTTAAATACTTTATGAAGCAAATATTCATCATCGCCTGAAGCAATATGGTTATTATTATCATAACCTCCCATTTCAATAAAAACTTCCTTTTTAAAAGCAAGATTTGCTGCACTGCACATATTGGGTTTCTTAAGTCTGATGGCTGCTCCGCCAATCCCAACCAAACCGCTAAACTCCAAAGCCTGAATATGCTCAAAAACTCCTTTGGAAGAAAATTCAACCGGTGCATAAATCATTTTACAGTTGTGTTCAACAATAAATTCATTGAGTGCTTTCAACCAATCAGCATTTCGTCTGCAATCTCCATCTGTTAAAACTATCCATTCGGTTTGAGCATTATTGACACCAAATGTAATAACATCCTTTTTGTTTTTAATTGCAGAATACGTGCTTAAATCAAGCAGTTTCAAAGGGAAATTTTTATTATCCTCAATAAACTTCTCTGTAATCTCTCCCGTTCTGTCTGTTGAATGGTCATTTAAAATTAGGATTTCGAATAAATCAAAAGGATAATTTAAACTTAAAAGACTATTCAAATTCTCAAGAATTAATTCCTCTTCATTTCTAACAGGAATTAAGATTGTAAACTTTGTTTTGTTTTCATTATTAAATGGTTCGGTTCTTTGTTTGATTAAAATCCAACCAATCCAAAACATGAAAATCAAGACAAAATAAAATACCAGAAGTGAAAATGAAATTATATACCAAGCTATCATGTTTTTATTTTATAAATGATAAAGTAACCATATAAAGCCGGAATCAGCATATTAATTATCCATAGTGTATAAGAGGCCAATAAAATTCCCGGAATATTTGATGAAAACATGCCAATAAACCAGATTGCTGCTGAGCCACGTAATCCTAATTCAAGCAATAAAAATGAGGGAACAAATGACTGTACAAAAAAGGTAGATATAATCGCAGAAAATGCATCAAAAGCTGAGATTTCAACCTGGAAGAATTTTAGTAATAACCAGAATTGAACCAAATAAGTACAAAATCTAACTACGGATAAAATCAAGACATTAAGTAATAAGCCACTCTTTTGTTCTTTAAAAACATTAATAGATTCTTCATACTTTTTTAAAAATCTGAACTTATTTAAAAGTGGACTTAAAAGCTGGAAATTAAAGAAGATAAAAACAGAAAGTATTGCGGCAAAGAAGCAAAGAATTGCAGTTAAACCAGGTAAATCAGCTTTTGACAAAACCAATCTCCAATAAGCAAACAAACCAAAAACAATGGTAGTTAAAACCTGAGCTGTATAGCCAATTACGGCCAATAGTGCACCTTTTAATTTGGCCAATTTATTTAGGTTTAGAACTCTTCCTGCAAAATCTCCAATTTGATTTGGGGTAACAATACTTAAAGCAATACCGGAAACTACAGCAGACGCCGACTCTTTAAATGTAAATTGTTCGTATGGCTTTAGAAGTACCATCCACTTTTTTACTTCCAATGAAATATTCAAAAACATTAAAGAGAAGGCTAAAAAAAAGTAGAACAATGATTTTGGCTGATATAAGACCACAAAATCTAAATACCTTTCATTAATATTAAATGTATTGATTAATTTGTAGCCAATAAACACAAATGATCCAATTAGAAGTACTACCTTCAAAAATTGCAGCAAGTATTTCATTTGGAAATTTGAGTTCATTAATAGAATAGCTAAGTTTGGTGGCAAAGAAACAAAGGCAAGCGACGATAAACAAATACAATGATTGAAAAGAAGGAGAGAATTATTTTGGGTATCGACCCCGGAACCATTGTTATGGGTTACGGAATTATCATAACTAAGGGTAAACAAGCTGAATTACTGGGCATGGGCGTACTTAAACTTGATAAATACGAAGACTATGCCCTTAAATTAAAAAAGATATTTGAACGCACAGTTGGACTAATTGATGAATTTCATCCAGATGAATTGGCGATTGAAGCGCCATTTTTTGGAAAAAATGTTCAATCGATGTTAAAATTAGGCAGGGCTCAGGGTGTAGCTATTGCCGCTGCCATGAGTAGAGAATTAAGTGTTAATGAGTATTCTCCTAAAAAAATCAAGCAATCTATAACAGGAAATGGTAATGCAAGTAAAGAACAGGTTGCAATCATGTTACAAAGAATTTTCAAATACGAAGAGAACCATAGTTTTTATGATGCCACTGATGGTCTAGCTGCAGCTTATTGCCACTTTTTGCAAAACACACAAATTATTAAGGCAACACCTGCTAAGAAAAGCATAAAAAAAGCTTCCAGTTGGGAAGCCTTTGTCAATCAAAATCCAGATAAAATAAAAAAGAAACCTTAAGCATTAAACTGGCTTCTAATTTTATTTGCTATTTCAGCCAGAGCTTCCTGACTTAAATTTAATTTTTCATTGGAAAAATTCATTTCATTCATTGTTGAAAATGGAATCAAATGAATATGGGCATGAGGAACTTCCAATCCAATTACAGAAACACCAATTCTTTTATCAGGAAATGCTGATTTTAAACCATCTGCTATGATTTTTGAAAACAGGTGAAGACCAACAAATTTCTCAACATCTAAGTCAAAAATATAATCTACTTCAATCTTTGGAACAACTAAAGTATGTCCAATTGTAAGAGGTCGGATATCTAGGAAAGCAAAATAATCTTCTGTTTCTGCGATTTTATGGCAAGGAATATCACCATTGATTATTTTAGAAAAAATGCTGCTCATTAAAGCGTGATTTCAAGAATTTCAAATTTCAATAAACCAGCCGGTACTTGAACCTCGACAACATCACCAATTTTTTTACCCATAAGACCAATTCCAATAGGAGATTTAAAAGAAATTTTACCCATTTTTAAATCAGCTTCCTTTTCGTTAACTAAAATATAAATCAGTTCTTTTTTTGTTGTTTGATTTAAGACTCTCACATTACTAAGCATCATCACTTTGCTGGTATCAAGTTTAGATTCATCAATAATGCGCGACATGGTAATCAAATCGTTTAATACTGCAATTTTTGCTTCTAATAAACCCTGGTCTTCCTTTGCAGCATGATATTCTGCATTCTCACTTAAATCGCCTTTATCTCTAGCATCAGCAATTTGCTTTGTAATGAATGGTCTTTGCACATACTTCATATCATGAAGTTCTTTGTTTAATTTCTCTAGACCCTCTTTTGTTACATAATTAAATTCAGCCATAACTAAAAAAATATTTCTATGTTGGTTATAAATAACAAAAGAAACGTCCCGACAAGTCGGAACGTTTCTTTTTGGTTATACAAGTATAATAAAATTCGAACTATTTTCCAGCAATATTCAAACGAATACCAACTGTATGCATACCATTAAAAATTCTGGTTGGTGCATATGAGTAATCCAAAGCAAATGCAGTTCCACCTTTAGTAACAGGAACCTGTAAAGTGCAACCTGCCCAAATTCCATAATCAGGGGCATAATTTGTAGGATTGTTCATATCGTTGGTAAATGAATTACCATTTTGAACATTGTAAGCAGCTCTTAACATGAACATTTCTTTGAAAGAATATTCAGCACCAAAGCCTAAAATATTCGATTGAAATGCATTGTATTGGAAATTACCGCTGGCAGTTAATCTATGAAAGTAAGTGCTTTCATTTTGGTCTAAACGCATATCATAAGATAGACCAATATTAACCAATGCAGGTAAGTTAAATTTATCAGCATCAAACAAGGCTCTTCTATCAGCACCGGTAGAAGTATTCATAGCGCGGAAAGACAAACCTGATCCTGAATAAGTTAAATCGGGACCAATATTTCTTGCTGAAATACCTAATCTAAAATCTTCCTTTTTAATCTTCTTTTTCTTTGCATTAAAAGACGTTTGGTATTGAACACCAAAATCAAAACCTACACCAGAAGCTCTTACATCTGCAGTACCTTCAGAAATAATTCTTAAAAGAATACCACCAGTAATACTATTTGAAAAAGTTTTTGAGTACGATGCATTTAAATTTACAACAGAAGGTGTAAAAGAAGGTAATGTACCATCAGGATTGTCAAAAGTAGTGATAGGAACATCACCAAAATTCCATGAAGTAATTCCTAAACCTAAAACGCCACCGGCACCTTCTTCACCCAAAGATTGAGCTAATCCAAGATTACTGATATTAACTCCGGCACCAGCCAGGTAAGTCATTCTTGAAAAAGCAACTTCTGTACCTTTGGTATAAGCAAGACCACCAACATTTAAGTAAAAAGACTCAACACCTCTTACATTAGCTGTATTACTATTACCCAATCCGCTTGAGCGTGCAAATGGATTCACAACCAATTGTGTTGCACCAGCACCTCCGGCCCTATCAGGGTTTCCAGCAAAAGCTGAAATTCCAAATGATAGTAAACCTATTATTCCTAAAGTAATTTTCTTATTCATTTCAATTTCTTTTTAAGGTTAGATAATTCCCGTTTTGTTCTTTTGAACAAAACGGGCTATTATATTTTTAGAAGGTATCGAAATCCACTTTACGCATGATACCAAACCATTTAATTACTCTTTCACCAATTCCATCAGCATATACATGCATCAAGTAAACACCACTTGAAATTGGAACATTAGCATCATTCTTCAAATCCCAGTCAATGTAGGTTCTCGAGTCATCATCTTTTCTGATTCTACGTACTAAGAATCCACCTTGAGTATAGATAGAAACAACACATTTTTTAGGAAGATTAGCTAATCTTACTCTGGTATCTAATTGGTTGTTTGGATCTTCATAACCAGCATAAGCATAGTATGGATTAGGAGAGATTGTTACTAAATCCAATGCTGTTTTTCCTGCTTCAACTGTTCCAACTGATGGAGCAATATTTTCAGTAGAGAATCTGTACAATGGCAATCCATTATTCTCTAGTACACTAGATGTAGAAGTATAAGTAGCATAAGGGCGTTTAACTCTTAATTTAATTGTAGTAGTCGTTGGAATTAAACCATCTTTAACACTTAACATTCTAGATTGAGGGGTTAAAATTGGAATAGTAACCCACATAGCCTGTGAGAAAATATAACGTTTATTTAAAGAAGCACCAGTTCCGGCTTCAATTAAATTAAATAAACTATCATAACTTCTACCTTCATCATAGCGAGGTCCACGGTAACGAATTTGTCCATTTGCAGAAGTTCTAAAACCTTTAGTGCCCATGATATAAACATGGTGTTTTCCACCCATTGTGTATTCAAAACCACCTACATCGTTTCTAATTAAGCTACCTGTTGGATTCCAAATCATATCACTACCATTTTCACCAGGCAATGAAGAATCTTCAGCAAACATTATATTTAATCTTTCTCCTGTTTCAACATTCACTGCATAACCAGGGAACCAACCTAAACCAGTTCCAGCAACAGGACTTCCGTTTTGGTCAACTGATGGAGATTTACGACGATTCATTTTAATGGCACCACCAATAGTTGTCGTTGCATTTTCACCAGATTCCAAAACAACGCAACGAGTCCATTTACTTTTATCACTGGTTAGCACCAAATCAACACCTTGCAAATCAGCTAATGAATTATCATCAGAAGCCCCACCAATACCTAAAACGGTACCATCAGAACCAACAGCCCAAGCCGGACCAAAAGAGGAACCTACAGGAGGTGTTGCGGTTGGATTAGCTAATGCTCTAGAAGCTAAAGCATATGGAGCCCATGTTCCACCAAGTATTTTGCTATATGCTTTTCTTGGATCTAAAGAACGTTTTGGATTTCCAACAGCAAAATCGTGCTCATAAAAATTCTCAAAATTAGGAGAACCTGCATTTCCGGAACGAATCCAGTTGAATGGAGCGAAAGGAGCAACTTCATCAGGTACACCAGATAACCAAGCATTGTTGCTATTTGCAAATGACAATGAAGCTGAAATATATCCATTACTAATATCTGTTTCATCATCAGGATTTCCAGGAGCAATAGCTTGTTCAATTGTTACACTTAAACCCCATTTAGGGAACATTTGCTCATTTGGAGAACCAATTGCTCTTTCAGCTACAATTACTTCACCTGTAGTCAAATTCTTCAATGTCCAATATGTAGAATCATTATTAAGTGAAACCGACTTATCAGTTGCAAAAGAAGAATCAGATAATTTTAATTCAAATTTTGCATTAGGAATTTTAAATGGATTAATAACTTTTACTAAAACCGGACCTAAAGCCTTTTTATATTTAGGAACTTCAACGTAGTAGGGAGCAACTAAAGCTTTTTGAATGGTTTCTTCTGTTAATTGTATTTCATGTCCGGCATTACCAATACCTTCAACTTTTTCAATTTCAGGACCATCTCCATAGAAAGAATTTAGAATAGTACCTTGTCCATGTGGAGCAGCTTTATGAGGAACAGCCATGTAAGTATTGTTACCAGCACCATCATAACGTTTACGACCTGATAAATACTGAGTTTGTTCACTTGAGCAATTAGTTGCACTTGAGTAAGCAACCAAGTAATAGTAATAGTTCTGGAAATTAGCTAAAGTTTGATCAGAAGCAGTAGAGAATAAATCTTTGGTTATTTCAAAACTATGTTGAACGCCTTTATCAGCTCCATTCACCATAATCTTTTTAACATTACCTAAATCGGCATCATTAACAATATTTACAATCAAATTAACACCATCAACAACATCACATTGAGCAACTAAACGAGCTTCATCATTATTATAAATATCTCCTGGAGGTGAACTGGTTTTAGTTTGGTAAATTTGATATCCTTGGAACTTATAAATTGTTTTATTAGCACATAAACCTGAACTTGAATCCATATAAGATTCAGTTTTTTGGTAGTTAGTGATATTGATAATCAACTTACGATCTAATTCAGTGATTTCTAATGAAGGAATTGAAGGTCCATCAATGAATTTGAAGTTGTTTTTATAAAGTACAAATGCTTTATCAGAAGCTTCTTTTAACAAGTTGAATGAACCAGTTGCGCCACCAGTAGTAGCACGCGCCCAAACTACAGCAATAGTTACTTCATTTTTTGCACCAGGCAACATACTGAATGAACCTGCAGTTTGCATGAAGCGTCTGTCACCTGGTTGGTTTCCTGCAATTCTTTCTGTCCAAGTTTCTCTGTTTGCCGGGTCTGAAGTACCAGGGAACATGAATGAAGCAGTATCACTACCTCCTCTACCATTTCCACCATAAGTAATATTCAAACCATCTTTCCAACGGCCATTTAAATAGTTCCAATAATGTTCAGGACGAGAAGGATTTCCTGTTACAGAAAAGTCATTATTATAGTAAACAAATTTTGTCAAACCAATTTCACTTCCATCAGGACGTCTTGGACCTTCGAAGAAGTTTACACCTACACTAGGTGGATTTAAACCATATCCTAAGATACCTTCATCATTGTCGTCACCATTGTAACAAATACCTAAGTTTCTTTTTACGTCACATTCAACATAGTCATCAGAGTAGTTACCTAAATCTGCATCAACCCACTGCCCAAAAATACATGAGTCAATAGTTTCTGTTCCTCTGTTGAAAATAGTAGTTCTGTAGAAAGTCATGTTATTCACTTCATCATTAGTTGAATAACCAAAACATTGCGTATGTAATTCCAATCCTATTGGCAAACCTTCAGTTTCAGAGTGAATATTACCTTTATCGTTGTAAATCATATACAACATCATATCAGGAATATTGTCTGATTTATTAAAATCAAAAGAAGGATAATCACCGGCAACCGGGTCATAAAAATTATCTCCATCTACATCATAGAAAGGAGCCAAAGTAGCAGCTTCACCTGGTTTACCATTTGAAGGCCAGCTTGAAAAAATTGATGATGGAGATGACCAATTTTCAGGATTATTTCTAAACTCATCAATTTCTTGAAGAGTTATTTTCCAAATTTCATCATATGCTTTACAAGTTTCTTTTGTTACAGTTCCTCTTGCAGAACCATCAACTTGTAATGGACCAGGATAGTAATCATTACCACTTTGTCGATAAGTTTGAGCAGCAATTCTCAAGTTTCCCTGAGTAATACCACCAATCCACAATGCTCCTGAGAACAATGAGTGTTTTGAAACTTGCCCGGGATTAACTTTAGGAACTTCATATCTGGCATTACTTAAGTTCCACCACATATCACCACCATTAAGAATTGTGGTTCTTACATTGTTAACGTCCAGATCTTTTTGCTGGGTGGCAGCTTCGCAACCACCTGCTTTTTTAAGCAAATTAGCTTTTGTATTCTTTTTGCCTAAACCAATATTTTCCATTGCAAATGCAGAGCTGCTTGCGGCTATGAAAGCAAGGACAAAAACTGATTTTGCGAAAAACTTTGTTGTTAATGTATTCATAATTGTCATGATACTTATTAATTAAAAATATAGGGCAAGACCTAAACGAGTTAAACGCGGTAATCCAAAACGATCCGGATTTAACATCCTTGCATTATATAAGTCAACATAAGACTGCTGATCGGTTGCAGTTCTAATTTGTTCTTGTGCTTGAGGTGAAGCTAAGAATCCATCATTATATGCACTACCGGTATATCTGAACACTGAAGTTACGTTAGCACTATTTAATAAATTTTGAATCCAGATGAAAGCACGTAAACGATAAACAGTTGTTGAACCATCAAGTTTCTTTTGTTTGAATTCGAAGTTTTTATCGATGTTGATATCAATATTGTACTGAGCCGGTAAGTTAGCACCATTGATAGTTCCTTTGATTGGACTTCTTACAACAACACCTGATTGAACTCCATCCGGTGTAGGTAACATATTTTGGGTGTAAGGTCTTCCTGAATAGGTAGTGAACACGAAGTTGATACCAGCATTTTCAAGAATCTTTTTACCGTTAACAACAGGACCGTTGTATTCTTTACCAGATTTGTAATGGAAATCAAAAGTCATTTTTAATGTATGACGCGTATCAAAATCCATTGGGTAAATTGTTCTTAAAGTTGGTA
>JBIPMI010000060.1:0-11338 GCA_044369215.1 Bacteroidia bacterium
CACCGTTGATACTTTTTGCATAAATACCTGCTTTTTCAGCGGCTTTATGGAATGCTACACTGTTATACCAACCGGGAGATGCTGTTTTACCTTCTGAAGGTGCTTTTTCGAAAAATACACCAAGGGTTGATGCATTTGAACCAAATGCACTGGTTATTCTTGATGCCAAGCCAAATCCTGTTGATGCTCCTATTACTAAAACGTTTTTTGGTCCATCTATTGGTCCTTTTGATTTGACATACTCAATTTGATTTAATACGTTTTTTTTACAACCTTCAGGATGTGAAGTTAAACATATAAATCCTCTCATTTTTGGTTCAATGATCATATTTTCTTATTAATTGAATTTCGTAAGTATTTTGTTATCAATTTATTAATTTAGATTGTTAATCTTAATTATATCGCAAAGTAATAATTTAATATTAAACTTGATTAGGTTTGATGTTTGATGCTGATTTGAGCGATAACGACGTGGAAAATTTTAACTAATTAGTGATTTTCATTTTTGATTTATTGTTTGCTTTTATTTTAAATTCCAATTTTTAAAAAATTACATTTCCCTTTTTATCTTGATGAGCAGGGAGTGTTTTTAGATTTAAATCAATTTTAATTTACTTTAATAGGATTTTGAAACTGTTTTGGATTACAAATAATTGGTTAATGCCGTTAGATTAACTACATTAGGGACTTTATATATCCTCAATGAAGTATTCTTTATTCAAAATCTCTCTTTTAATTCTAATTAGTTTAATTTGTTCTATATCAACTTTCGCACAGTTAGTTAATGTTGGTTCCGGTAGTTATACCCGCACATTTCCCGGAACAGATGTGGCAGGTCGGAATTCTTTTCCTTCGGGTTCACCGATTACTGTTGGTAATGCTGCTAATAAACCTGCACCTACGAATGATTGGTGGTCGAATAAGGTAAAAAATAACCATTCCGATAATTTGTTTAACTATCCTTTTACTCTTAAAACTATTAATAATGGTTTGGTTGTAAGTTATATACCTTGGGGTGTTATTGATAATATATTACCTGTTGTTGTTGGCGTTTCTGATTTAAATGCTAGTGCAGCTAGGGTTTCAGATTTTTCAGATTGGACTGTGAGTTTAAATTGGAAAGATGTTACACATGATTTCACAGTTACTTCAGGAATTGGTATGCCTTTTTTATATTTCACAAAAGATAGTTCTGATATTGCTTTAATTACAGTTAATGAAGGAAATGTAACAATAGACAATGAAAAGTTAATCATTTTAAATGCCAGAAATAATGCTGATTTTGTGGTTTACGCACCGAGTGGTAGTGTTTGGACTAAAACAGGAAATAATTATACTTCAAATTTAAATGGCAAAAATTATTGGTCTTTAGGTTTTATTCCTTTAACTGCAAGTAATGTTAATACAGTGGCTAATGAATACAAAAAATTTGCTTATGTATTTCCTAAAAATACAATTGCAAATTGGAATTATAATGAATCAACTTCAATTGTTCGAACTGATTTTATTGTAGAAACAGAAGTGAAAGAAGGGACAGATACCACCATGTTAATTGGTTTGTTACCTCATCAGTGGGCTCATTTGGCACCTGGTACTCCAGCTTTAAATGGATACTCCTATGCCGGCGTTAGAGGTCAAATTAAAACTACAGCAACCAATAGATTTAGTGTAGAAAATAAATTTTATGGCATACTTCCTACCTTACCTTATGTAGATAATTTGAGTACTGGTTTTAGTCCAATGAAACTTAAAGAAAAAGTAGATGCAATAAAAAATGATGGTTTGGCTACTTGGACAGATTCTTATAATGAAGGACAAGTAATGAACAGACTCATTCAAACTGCTAGAATTGCTGAATTAGCAAAAGATACAGCTTCATTAAGTATCATTTTAAAAACCATAAAAGGCAGGTTAGAAAATTGGTTAACAGTTAAGCCGGGTGAGGTTGCTTTTCTATTTTACTATAACCAGAATTGGTCTACTTTAATTGGCTATCCTGCCGGTCATGGACAAGATGGTAATATCAATGATCATCATTTTCATTGGGGTTATTTTATACATGCAGCTTCATTCCTTGAACAATTTGAACCGGGTTGGAAAGATAAGTGGGGTGCAATGGTAAATTTGTTGGTTAAAGATGCTGCTAACGATAACAGAAATTCTACTGATTTTCCATACTTAAGAAATTTTAGTCCTTATGCAGGACATTGTTGGGCAAACGGATTTGCTACATTCCCACAAGGCAACGACCAAGAATCTACCTCAGAAAGTATGCAGTTTAATTCATCATTAATACATTGGGGAGAAGTAACCGATAATAAAGCCATCAGAGATTTGGGAATCTACTTGTATACAACCGAACAAACTGCTATTGAAGAATATTGGTTTGATATGAAAGATAGAAATTTTGGTCCTTCACAACAATACAGTCTGGTTTCAAGGGTCTGGGGCAATAGTTATGACAATGGCACTTTCTGGACAGCTGATATTGCTGCTTCATACGGAATTGAAATGTACCCAATACATGGAGGTTCTCTTTATTTAGGGCAAGATACTAATTATGTAAAAACACTTTGGGCCGAAATTGAAAAGAATACAGGCATCTTATCTAACCAAGTGAATGATAATTTATGGCATGATATATATTGGGAATATTTGGCTTTTGTTAATCCTCAAAAAGCAATTAATTTATACAATTCATTTCCTGGACGAAATTTGAAATTTGGAGTATCTGATGCACAAACTTATCATTGGTTACATGCTATGAATGTACTTGGTAATGTTAGTAATTCTATCACATCAAATCATCCATTGGCAGCAGTTTTTATAAAAAATGGAGTGAAAACTTATGTTGCTCATAATTATAAAAACACACCCATCACTGTTACATTTTCAGATAATTTCACTTTAAATGTTCCTGCAAAAAGTATGGTAACCAATAAGGATGCTAATGTAGCGGGTAATTTAAGTTCAGGTTTTTCAGAAGCTTATCCGGGTGGAAGTGTTGATTTAAATTTAAACTTGACTAGTGGTACTGCAAGTAAAGTTCAATTTATAAATGGTGACACTATAATAGGAGAAGATACACAGGCTCCGTATACAATTAAAGTTTCTAATTTACAGGTTGGAAAGAAGAATTTTTATGCCAGAATTTATAGTGGTGTGAACTTCACAATTAGTAACCTGATTGAAATTAGAGTAGGAGAGAAGCTTCCTTTTTCAGGAGTACCTGCTGTAATACCCGGTACTATAATGTCTGGAAATTTCGATGTATTTGAAGGTGGATTGGGACAAGGTATTACTTACAATGATGTGACTTCAAAAAATGAAGGTGATTATAGAAAAACAGAATATGTTGATGCAAGTTCTGATGCTGTTGAAGGAAAAGTATTGGGTTGGATTAGTTCAGGTGAATGGTTAAACTATACTGTAGACGTTAAACAAGCAGGTATTTATAAATTACAATTTCGTTATGCTTGTGGCAATAGTGCTGGTGGTGGTCCATTTATTTTAGAATCTGATGGACAACAAGTGGGTCCTTCAATTACGGTTTCCAGTTCTGGAAATTGGACAAGCTTTACATCTAAAACAATTGAAAATATTCCACTTAAAAGTGGGAAGCAAGTTCTTAGATTATTTTTCTCAAACGGAGAATTGAATCTAGGAAAACTCACATTTACTTATGTTTCACCACTTACTTTTTCACCACCAATAGCCGACGCCGGAGACAACAAATTAGTTCAATTGCCTTTGAGTTCCGTATCATTAGATGGAAGTAAAAGTTCTAATTCAGGTTCTGGTTCTTTAAGCTACTTATGGAAGCAGGTTTATGGTCCAAGTGTAGTTAGTTTTAGTTCTAATTCTGCTTCAAGTCCAACAATTTCAGGATTACAAGAAGGCGTTTATTTGTTTGAACTCAATGTTTCAAATGGTTCATATTCAGACAAAGATGAAGTATATGTTATATCTTCAGTTTCGAATAATATAGCTCCTAAAGTTTCAATCAATTCACCTTCAGAATCCAGTAGGTTTATATCAAATGAAACGGTTTCAATTTCTGTATTTGCTTCTGATTTAAATGGCACTATTAGTGAAGTGAAATTATATGAAGGACAAAAACTAATAGGAACTTCAAGCACCTATCCATATGATTTTAATTGGTATGGCACTCCCGGTTCTTATACTTTTACGGCAATTGCTACTGATAACAATGGTGGGAATAATACATCTAAGTCATTAACAATTTATGTAGACTCAACTCCATCTTGTCGTGGTAAGGCATTTAATGGTGATTTTGAATATTTGTTTTCTCAAGATGAAAGTAATCCTACTATAACTTTTATTCCATCTAAATCAGGTGTTGGAAGTCCAACCTGTATCTTATACTACGGACTAAATGCAGGAAGTTTACCAGGTTATAATGTTACTCCAAATACTCCATACAGATTAAATGCGGCAAAAGGCGCTATTGTATATTTTTACTATACTTATTCATTTCCGGGAGCTGGAGAAAAAAATACATCAACAAATAAAAACGTTTATAAAATTGGTAGTTGTAAGCCATTTGCAACAGGTTTAAGTTATAATTTGGATGATCTTGAGATTGGATATTATCCTAATCCTGTAACAAGTGTTCTGAATATTCAAATGCCGGAAGGTGAAAAGCAGGTTCTTGTATCTGATATTAGTGGAAAGCTACTTAGTAAATTTAAAACATCAGAGACTCAAATTGAATATGATATGAGTTCATATGCAGGAGGGATTTATGTATTTGAGATTTCTAATGAAAGAGGAGTTAAACAAATTAAAATATATAAATAGCACCTGCTGAAAAAGACAGAAACTGGTCAGATTTTAGACGCTGCCAAACTATACCGAATGCATTTTGTTAAAGTCCAATAAATTGGCCTAAACAAAATTGCCTCGGTATTAAACTAGGTTATTTCTATTTTTTGTTTAAGATGTATATAGAATACTTCAATTTGGCAGCAACGACAAAGAAGGCCTTGTTTCTGTCTTTAGGTAAATTGGAAATCGAGTTTTACTTGATGCAATGATTTTCATGCAATTCTGCTTAAAACTTTGCACATAAAATATTAAAACCAAATCCAACTAATTGAAAATAAGATCTATTAAAGATTTTCAGCAGACCCTAATTTATTTTCTGGTGAATGATTTTCTTGATTATTTTCCATTCAGCATTTAGCGCTGATAATTGCAACGCTAAATTTTCGTTCCAATTATCATTTGATAGGCTTTCTATTTTCTCTAAAATTTTGGCCATAAGACTGAAGCGCATAGAACTTGATGAACCCTTTAAAGTATGTGCTGCTATATTCACCTTTTGATGATTCTTTTCTTTGCAAGCATTCTCTAATTCAAGTATTTGATTCGGTATTTCTTTTAGTGCTATGGTCATTACCTCTTTTATAATTGAGGAATTGTTACATAAATTTACCAATTCATCATATGCAACATGTAAATCATTTTCAGATTTATCATGATGAAGTAATTCAGGCGAATGTTCTTTTTTTATCAAATATTTATTGAGCATTGACATTATCTTCTCCGGTACAAGTGGCTTGGTTAAAAAGTCATTCATTCCATTAGCAAAACAGTTCTCCTTTTCTTCTTTAAGTGCACCTGCTGTAAGTGCTATTATTGGAATATTTTTGCCAGTTAATAATTCAATTTCTCTAATCTTTTTGGTTGCACTTATCCCATCCAATTCAGGCATGTGCACATCCATAAAAATCAAATCAGGGCTCATTTTTTGGTATTTTTCAACGGCCTCAATACCATTTTTAGCTTCAATAATGTCATTATTGAAACCAAGCTCAGAAAGTATGGCCTTGATTAAAACCATATTCAAATACACATCTTCTGCGATTAGTATTTTTACTCCTTCGTTAATATTGTCTGCTTTAGGTGATTCTATAATTTCAGTATCAAGATTGGTAGTGTTCTCTAGGTTTAGATTGTTGAGGTAAATAAATAAATCGTTACTTTTTACCGGTTTGCTTAAGCGAAAGCGAATACCCAATTCGGCACATTCTTTTTCAAGTTGAACGTTATCTAAAGATGAATGAAGAAGAATAACAGGCTGTTTTTCCATACTTAACTTCATTTTATTTTTAAGCATTCTTATTGTCTCTATGCCATTAATATAAGGCATGTTGTAGTCACAAATGATTAGATCAAAGGGTTCGGGTTGTTCAATTATTTTTAGCGCCTCAAAACCACTATCGCAACATTCAGATTCAATCTCCCATTGAAGAAGCATTTGTTTCATAATTGTTCGATTGTTGGCGTTGTCGTCAATAATCAAACAACGCTTCACTCCTTTAATCTTTGTATAATCTAGCTTATCACCAGCCTCAAAGCGAGTGGTAATATCAAAATAGAAAACAGTTCCAACACCTGGCGTGCTTTTAATATTGATGGCACTGCCCATTTTTTCTGCAATCAATTGAGAAATAACTAGTCCTAAACCTGTACCACCAAACTTACGCGTTGTTGAACTATCGGCCTGCGAAAAGGATTTAAAGAGCTTAGATTGCTCCTCTTTATTGATACCAATTCCTGTATCTCTCACTGAAATTGATAGCTTGCCATTATCGCCATCAACTGACTGGTAGCTTATTTTTAACTCGACTTCTCCCTTTAGCGTAAACTTAACAGCATTGCCTAAAAGATTGGACAAAATCTGTTTCAAGCGAATGGCATCAACTTGAGCGAATCTGGGCATGGTGGGGTCAATGTTGAGCAATAACTCAATGTCTTTTTCTGCTGAAGCGAATTTAACAATGTCTATACTGTCTTCGAATATCTGCACCATATCAGATTTAATAATATCCAAATCCAACATTCCTGCTTCAATTTTAGAAAAATCAAGAATATCGTTGATGAGACCTAGCAAAGCGTGTCCGGAAACATTGGCACTGTTTACATATTGCTTTTGAGCATTAGAAAGCTGAGTTTTTTTTAGTAAGTCGGTAAATCCAATTACACTGTTGAGTGGCGTACGAATTTCATGACTCATATTGGCAAGGAATTCAGATTTTGCTTGATTTGCTTTTTCTGCTGCTTCTCTGGCTGAAATTTGCGCTAAAGCTTCTTTTTCAGCTGTAATATCCCAATTGGTTCCTATCATCCGAATGGCATTGCCTTTATCATCTCGCAATACAGTTGCAAGGGCTTTTATATGTCTTATCTCACCATCGGCATATTGCACCCTAAACTCCGTATTAAAGTCTTTTTCGCCTTTAATTGCTAATTGAATTTCTTCATTGCCTCTTTGTTTATCGGCTTCATATACGCCATTAACCCAAGCCTCGTATGCGTTGGTAAAATAGTTTCTATTTACGCCATACAAAACAAACATTTGGTCATCCCAAGTGAGTTTATCATTTACAATATCCCAATCCCAAATTCCTATTCCTCCTGCTTTGACAGCAAGACTCAGTCGTGCTTCGTTTAGTTTTATTAATTCCTCTGTTTTCTTTAATTTGGAAATGTCGGAGTGTGATCCAACAACCCTAATAGCTTCACCTATTGCATTTCGCTCAACTACTTTTCCTCTATTTAAAATCCATAAATAGACCCCTTCTTTATTTCTAAATCTATATTCATGGTTAAAAAAATCTGTTTGCCCTGATAAATTTTTAGAAATTTCCGCGAAAGCAAATGAAAGATCATCTGGATGTATTCTAGAACTCCATTCATTATCACTGTCTGTAAACTCTTCGGGTTTATAACCTAACATTTCTAACCAGCGTTTTGAATAAAAAGTCTTTTTCTCTTGTGGTCTCCAATCCCAAATTCCATCACCACTGCCTTCAATAACAAATTGCCATCTTTCTTCATTGATTCTCAATTTCTCATCAGCAATTTTTCTTTCTGTAATATCTTGTGCTATCCCTTTAACCAGGGTTATTTTTCCTTTTGCATCAAATTCAGCTTCTCCATGAACCCACATGTAACCTTCGCTACCATCTTTACGAATTGTTTTTAGTTCCAGCTCATACGGTGTTCCTTTTTCTATAGTTAGATTTATAGCTGCAGACAATTGCTCCCAGCTTGCCGGAGTAAATAGCTTCATGTGCTCGGTGTATGGCGGGGGTGGAAGTTTAGCATCGAAACCATACATGTTGTATAGTTCTTCTGTCCATAACACCTCATTGGTTTTTATATCAAGTTCCCAACTTCCTATACCAGATATTTTTTGTGTGTAATTTAGTAAAGCAACATTTTTATTTAGTTTTTGCTCGTTTTTTTTGTATTCGGTAATATCCTGGTGCGAGCCTAACATTCTGATGGGCTTGCCGTCTTTGTTTCTAATGGCCAAACCTCGACATCTTATCCAAATTATAGATCCATTTTTATGCGTGTATCGGATATTTTGATCGTATGGTATTTCTGGGTTTTCACAATGTTTCGTAAAAAGCTCCATAGCGAGTATCATATCACCAGAATTTATAATGTTCTTCCATGCAGAAGGACTGTTTGGCATATCCTTATAATCATACCCTAAAACGGACCAAAATTTAGGACTCATCCATTCCTCTTCAGGCTTTTCCAAATCCCAATACCAAATCCCATCTAAACATGATTCTTGAATAAAATCAAAGATTGTATTGTCTGTTTTGACTAACTCATACAGCTCTTGCTTGAGATAATGCTTTTCTTTCATGTATTGCGGTAGAATTAATTATGATTGTTACAATGTAGGTTTTTAAAAGTTTAACTTTACTCTTTTTGCCCCGAAATGAAAAAAGTTTACACTTATTGAATAAGAATCCTACTACAAGTTTGTATTTTATAATTAATCCTAACAGCCATTTACATTTGAAGAACTGGATTTATCGGAATAAAGCTCTGCTCAGTTGCAACTTGCCGAGATTAATACGTCAACATAGAACTAGTTCCAATTTCTGTTGACAGTTTTCTCTTATTTTTTGAAAATTTAATTTCATTTGTATTTTTTCATTCTTCAATTTCATTACACTCTTCAATTTCTTTTGCTAACTTCTTTTCAAATTTATTGTGTATGAAAAGTATTGAAAGCCCAAATAAAATAGCAGAAACAATAAGAATATTATTAATGATACCGCTAACAGAAAAAGATAATCGAATTAATATAGTTGAAATAATAAATCCTGAATTTCGAATTACTTTATGGAACTCGTCTGTGTGGAAAAATGAGAATAACAATAATATTACATCAGCAATAATTAAAATATTGAAAAACTGTTCAAAGAAAATATTATTGATATTCTTGAAGGAAATAGCATTGCTTTCGAGTGGTTGAAAGATACCTATACTCCAGGTTAAGAATGAATATATGGCAATAATTAATAAAATAGGAACTAAGGCTGTAGCTATCCATTTTTTTGCATGAATAAATTTTGAAATACTTGAAGAATGATTTTTACTATTATCAAGAGTTCTATATACTTTGGTTCGTTGAACACGGAATAAATAAATTAAATAAAATAAAAAGACCGATGCTAATAAATCATAGGTAAACTGCAAATCATTTTTAATAGTAAACCAATTAGATGAAAGTGATAAATCTGAAAGGTCTTTGAATAATCTTCTAATAATGATGAGCGCAATAATTTCATATTGCTTTGAGATATAGGTAGAAGTTGATTTTGGAAGGTAGTATATTAATAGATACACCTCATAAACTAATATAAAAGAAAAAGGTGTGTAAATGGCAGCGATTGGATTTTTTAGTAAGTTTGATGGTTCATTGATGGTAATAATATTAAAATGAATCAATCCAATCATTAACAAGTGAATTATAAAACTCCCTAAAGCTATCCATAAGATAACTTGTTCGCTCCTTTCTTTGGTCTTTTGTGAAAGAAGTTTTTGATAAAGTTTTTCCAAGATTTTTGATATTTCCATATTAATTTTTTAAATCAAAGTATTCTATTGCTTGATTGTCACTTGTAAATGTATGAATTATTGATAACAGTTTGCAGCTGAAAAAAGTTTATGGCTTTTAACACGAATATAGTTGCTAAGACCTAATTTCAATTAACCGCAAATGTGTCTTCTTAGCAATTGTAGTTGTGTTTAATGGCTCGCATCTGACCTGAGATTCGTAATTCTATTTTCATACTATTCATGTTTCTTCCAATAGAGCAGGTATTCATTTCCTGTTTCGTTTATAAATACATCGAAAGCATAGCTACCAGATTTCTTTTTCTTTGATTTAGTGCCACACGGTGTTAATTTGAATGGTCTTTTTTTTTCTTCAATAATTCCAAATGGTCTGTGTAGCGGAACGTCTGCGTGCATAATAATTTCGTCAATACCAGAAACAATAGCACTAGAATCCTTTGTTATCTTTCCTAAATAAAAATGGTCAAACGATACTGAATCTAAATCGTAACCAGTTTTATTGAAAACTTTAATCTGTATATTTTGACCAATTGTCAATGAGGGTATCAGCATCAAAATAGCTAATTGGAATATGAATTTCAATCTGAACATAATAGATTGGTTTAAAATGTTTGCTGCTAAAAATTTGGCGCCTAGCAAAGATGCGGGTTTGGTAGTACTAAACTTTCTGTCCTCATCCCTAAAATTAGTTCAAAATGATCGTATAAAAAAAACACTAACTTCCAAAAGGAATGAAGTAAATCTAGTTACTTAACGAATTCAACGTAATCAATTTCAATTGAGAATGGTCCTTCTTTTTTATCTGTTGTTATAATTCCCATTCTTACAATATTCTTGAGATTTTTATTATCTAACTTTTCCCCTGTAGGTTCTCCAACTTGATACTCTTTAAAGTCATTAAAGTAAATAGTTTTCTCTTCCCAAATATTAACTTTAGCTGAATAAAAATTTCCTTTATAGTTCGGTAAAGTCCAGTTTTTGTTGTCCTCAAGTGTAAAGGCGAACTTTTGATTTGTAGATTTGAATTTGATTTTAACACCTTTGAATTGAGATAAATCATATTTTCCAAACGTTGTCTTTACTGATGAGAATCCGCCAAAGTTTTTCAATGAAATATCACCACTTAAAATCATTGAGCTTTGAGTATATTCAAGCTTGGATTTAGAAATACCTCCCATTATATTGTCGGATATCATCACCCAGTTATTAATTTGATTTTGTCCATTTCCAAAATCGATAATCGAATCGTTTGTTGTCATAATATTTAATGACATCGCTAAAAAGAGAATAAAAATTGCTTTCATTTTATTAAATGTTTTCAGGTAAAAATAACATAATAAATATCAGTTTGTACATAGTTTATCAATTTAAAAGTTTAATTAGGTCCTCCTGAAAAAGACAGAAGCAGGTCGGAATTTAGGCG
>JBIPMI010000324.1:0-3405 GCA_044369215.1 Bacteroidia bacterium
CAAATTTAGCGCTTTCACCGGCAACAATCATATCGCAGGTCATCGCCAATTCACATCCACCACCTAAAGCAAAGCCACAAACTGCTGCAATTATTGGCTTGGAAGTTTTTCTGATTTGGTCCCAGGTTTCAAATTGATCAATCTTAATTAAATCAACCGGAGTTCTCGATTCCATTTGCTTAATATCGGCTCCTGCAGCAAAAGCTTGCTGGTTTCCGGTAATAATTATACAACGAACTTCATCATTTTTATCTAAATTTTGAAGGGCATCTTTTAACTCAAGCATGAGCTGAAGGTTTAAGGCATTCAGTTCTTTAGGTCGGTTTAATTGAATCAAAGCGATGTGTTTTTTTGCTTCCGGAGTAACTAAAATAAATTCGTAATTCATTTTTATGCTGATTTTGGTTCGAAATTAACTATTTTTGCACTCCGCAAGAGAAAATGAAGAATAAATCAATCTCAAGTTGTCCATTTAGCTGGATTTTAGCTTGGAAAAGATTTTTCTGAAACATTTTTTTGCTTTTTAATTTATTTCCCAGATATTTGCAGTCCTTTTTTCAAGAATAATACAGTCATGAGAGTTTGTGATTTAACAGGTAAGCGTCCGATGGTAGGTAATAACGTGTCTCACTCAAATAGAAAGACAAAAAGACGTTTTTACCCAAATTTACAGGAAAAGAAATTTTTCATTCCTGAGGAAAATCGCTGGATCGTAATGAAAGTTTCGACCAAAGCGATTAAAACAATTAACAAGAAGGGCATTAGTGCCGTTTTAAATGATTATATCCGTAACGGACAAATCTAATAGGAGTAAAGATAATGGCTAAGAAAGGTAATCGTATCCAAGTAATTTTAGAATGTACCGAGCATAAAACAAGTGGTTTAGCCGGAACATCAAGGTATATCACGACTAAAAATCGTAAAAATACTACCGAACGTATCGAGTTGAAAAAGTACAACCCGATTATGAAAAAAGTAACTGTTCACAAAGAAATTAAATAAGTAAGTCATGGCTAAAAAAGTAGTTGCAACTCTAAAAACCTCAGCAGGTAAAGATTACGCAAAAGTATACAGAGCTGTAAAAACCGAAAAAGGTTCTTACACTTTTAAATCTGAAATCGTATCAAACGAAGAAGTGAAAACTTACTTCAAGAAGTAATTTAATGAACCGTATTTATTGAAAAGCATTCTGTTTATCGGAATGCTTTTTTTTATTTTAGCAGCATCAATATGGGAATATTCAGCTTTTTCAGCAAAGAAAAAAAGGAAAAACTTGATCAGGGTTTAGAAAAAACCAAAACAAGTTTGTTCGATAAAATTAGCAAAGCTTTAGTTGGGAAAAGCTCTGTTGATGATGGTTTTTTGGATGAACTGGAAGAAATTCTGGTAAGTAGTGATGTGGGAATAGAAACCACTTTGAAAATTATTGAAAGACTCCAGAAACGTGTTGCTAATGAAAAATACGTGGGTACTTCTGAATTAAATGCCCTGCTTAAAGATGAAGTTGGGAAACTTTTAGCTGAAAATAAAACGGAAATTCCTGCAAACTTTGAAGATTTAAAAGGTCACAAACCTTATGTTGTGATGGTTGTTGGGGTAAATGGTGTTGGAAAAACAACTACCATTGGTAAAATGGCTAATCAATATAGAAAGGCCGGTAAAAAGGTTGTTTTAGGTGCCGGTGATACTTTTAGAGCTGCTGCTGTTGAACAATTAAAAATTTGGGGTAATAGAAATGATGTGCATGTAATTGCTCATGGCATGAATACAGATCCCGCTTCCGTTGCTTTTGATACAGTAAAATATGCAGTTGAAAATAATGCAGATGTAGCTATTATTGATACAGCAGGACGTTTGCACAATAAAATTGGTTTGATGAATGAATTAGGTAAAATCAAACGTGTTATGTCGAAAGTTCATGCTGATGCTCCTCACGAAATCCTTTTGGTTTTAGATGCAAGTACTGGTCAGAATGCTTTTGAACAAGCTAAACAATTTACAGCCGCTACTGAAGTAAATGCTTTGGCATTAACAAAATTAGATGGAACCGCAAAAGGTGGTGTTGTTATTGGAGTTGCAGATCAATTTAAAATTCCAGTAAAATATATTGGTGTGGGTGAAGGTATTGAAGACCTTCAATTATTTGATAAGGTAGAATTTGTTGATTCTCTTTTTAAAGGTTAAGTCTAAAACTTATTCATTTTGAAAACTAAAACATTAAAGAAAGACAAGGTTAATATTATCACTTTAGGATGTTCTAAAAACATTGTAGATAGTGAGGTTTTATATAGTCAACTTAAAGCAAATAGTTTTGATGTTGAACATGAATCGCAAGATGATGATGCTAATATTGTTGTAATTAATACTTGTGGATTTATTGATAATGCCAAGGAAGAAAGTATCAATACAATTATTCGTTGGGCCGAAGCTAAACAGGCTGGTGAAATAGATAAGTTATATGTTACAGGTTGTCTTTCTCAGCGTTATAAACCAGATTTAGAAAAAGAAATTCCAGAAGTTGACCAATATTTTGGGACAACTCATTTGCCTCAATTATTAAAAACAATTGGTGCAGATTATAAACATGAGCTTATTGGAGAACGTTTATTAACAACGCCTTCTCATTATGCTTATTTGAAAATTTCTGAGGGTTGCGACAGACCTTGCTCATTCTGTGCTATTCCAATTATGAGAGGTAAACATTTATCAAAACCTTTCGAACAAATTGAAGCTGAAGTTAGAGGCTTAGTGAAAAATGGAACCAAAGAATTATTAATCATAGCGCAGGATAGTACCTTTTATGGTTTGGATTTATATGGCGATCGAAAACTTCCTGAATTATTAAGAAGGATTTCTGATGTTCCAGGTGCTGATTGGATTCGCTTACATTATGCTTATCCATCTCAATTTCCTTTAGAGGCCTTAGATGTCATTCGTGAAAGAGAAAATATTTGTAAATACATTGATATTCCTTTGCAACATGTAAGTGATTCTATGCTCAAAATTATGAGAAGAGGAATCACCGAAAAAAGAACCAGAGATTTAGTAACTACTATTCGTGAAAAGGTTCCTGGAATAGCCTTAAGAACTACTTTAATTGTTGGTCACCCAGGTGAAACTGAGCAGGATTTTAATGATTTATGCAGGTTTGTTGAAGACAATAGATTCGATAGATTAGGTGTATTTACTTATAGCCATGAAGATGGAACCCATTCAGGCACCATGGCAGACGATGTCCTTCAAGAAGTAAAAGAGGAGAGAGCTGCAATTATTATGGAGATTCAACAAGGAATTTCTTCAGAAATAAATAAAGAAAAAGTAGGTAAAACCTTTAAAGTTTTATTTGATAGAAAAGAAGGTGATTATTTTATTGGAAGAACCGAAGCTGATAGTCCTGAAGTTGAT
>JBIPMI010000061.1:0-11327 GCA_044369215.1 Bacteroidia bacterium
TCTAACATTTACACTTGTTCCCGAAGCAGGAGAAAGCAAATTGAAACTATTTAAAGCCAAGTCACCAATTAAATCTAATTGTACAGCAATACGTGGAGCTAAATAACCTGAAATTGTATCGATATATGCTTTACCACGGGCTTCAGACATGAAAGGATTGGTTAACATAGAAAGTGAATCTGCTTGAAATCCATTAACAGGAAGAGGAACACCACGGTAAACTTGAGAAGTTTTTGCTTGAGCAGCAGCTCTATCCCACCATTCCCAAGAAGAACCTTCCACAGGAAATGAAGTTTCAAAACCAAATACGTTGTTTACATTTGGGTTAACATCATCGGCACGGAAAGAATATTCATCAATATAATCGTATTGATTGATTTTTGCATTGATACCAAGGGCATCCGCTTTACGAATCACATCATGCGCACCAGAAGCATTAGGAATAACTGTCACACCGGTAGTTGGAACAACAACGTTTCCTGTTTTGTATGGAGCAAATGGATCACGAGTTACATGCATACTAACAATAGGTAAGCTAGTAGATTTCATCCAAGCTGAATCACCCATAGCACCACCATAGTTAAATGTCATGTGAACATTAGAAGGAATAGAAGCATCAGCAGGATTGTTCAAAGGAACTGCTCCACCTAAACCAGTCCAATCACCTAATGTATCAACACTTACCATTGGAGAAGCATCACCACGTAAGAATTTCAAGTTAGATTCGATATCTGCACGAGTGCTAACTGAACCTAAAGCCATTGAAATGTAACCACCTGTACCTTGACCACCAACAACAATTTTTGAAGTGTCAATTCCGTAAGTAGAAGCATTTACTCTTAAGAAACGAACACAATTTCTTACGTCTTGTAATCCTCTGTAAGTTGCTTTGATTAATTGCTCTGTAGCTTGTTCTTGAATAGTTGTAGCTGGGTTCCAACCTAAACGGTAGTTCATTGCAACAACAACATAACCACGTTTTGCAAAACGATTTGCTAATTCAACAATTGAATTATCGTCTTTGCTTCCAGTCGTTTGTCTGTTGATAAATGCAGGTAAGTAACTTCCAGTATGCGTTAAAATGATAACAGGTCTTTTTGTTTCAGTATCGCCTGTTGGTGTATAAACGTCACATCTTAGAGGCTCATTCCAAATGGGAGAAGAACCTAAACCCGGGATTGGTTGACCAAACAATAAATTGATGGCATAATTAGAATCATAAGTAATGTTTGAAGCTTTTGAAACTTCTGTGAATACTTGATCGATGTAACGATTTTGCGCCATCGCTGAATTAACGCAAAGCATCATGACAAATGCGCCAAATACAGAAAGTAGATTTTTGTTCATATTTTAAAATTTAAATTTGATTTACAAGAAAAGATAAAAAACTGAGAACACAAAAAGTTTTGCATTCTCTGCATAATTTCTTCGACCAACACACTAATTTTATGGCTTTCCAAGGTCGAAAAGTAGCGAAATATAAGCTAATCGGCCTACTCGAGGACCTCCAAAAACCTGAATAACTTTATTATTTAATAAATTACTTGCACCTATTTTTATGGTTAATTTCTCAGAAACAAACGATTTATTTATTTGAGCATCAACCATTCCATATTCCGGAACAAATCCTGTAAATTGGGGAGAGCCTTCAAAACTAAATCCTTCTTGCCATTTGTAATTAATGCTATAACCCCAATTAGAAACTTCAAATTTCCCTATTTTGGTATCAATATCACGGCCATTGATACCAAGATTATATTTATGCTCCGGAGTGTTAAATGCGGGTATTAATGGGTCGTTTGAACCTCTTTTGTCCAATCTGTTCCAAGAATAATTACCGGCAAAGCCTAAATATTTTTGAAAAAAGTAATTTACACCAACAGTTAAGCCTTGAGTGGTAACAACATCCTGGGCATTTGCAGAAACACGATAAACCTTTACCGAGTTTACAAAGGGAGATAATTCCGGCCAATCAACTTTTGCTCCAATTTGGTATCCAATAAAATCATAATACCAGCTGAAATAATAACTCGCATCAACAAAAATCTTTTCGGTAATATTTCCTCTGTATCCAACTTCTAAAGTCCTTACCCTTTCTGGTTTAATTGCTGCAACATTAAAATAACTCAATTTAGAACGTCCATTATTAAATGCGTCAATTACTGAACTAACTGTAACCAGGCTATCAAATCCGCCTAAATTACCTAAAAGTGTAGCTCTTCCCACATTTAAATTGATGTATTGATCTGTAAGTGTTGGATTGCGAATGGCTGCTGATGCAGAAAATCTTAAAACATGTTTATTTATCGTATAAACTGCGGTTGCAGCCGGAGAAAATAACAAATTAAAGTTTTGATTTTTATCTGAACGAGCTGTTACACTTAGTTTTAACTTGTCATCCATTAATTTTCTTTCTACACCAATATAAACACCACCTTCTCTATTATAAATTCTTTGGTTTTCAATTGTATCTAAGAAAATTGTTCCTCTGGAATTTGGCGTATACAACCTAAAACTTCCACCGGTTCTTACATCACAACCGGCAAAAATAAACTGATACTCTGCCATAGCATGATACAATGCCGATCTATCAAAAAATCTAGAACCACCTTCTCTGTTTGTTCTACTAATAATACTATTGTATGCAGAATCAAATCTAGCTGTACCCGGCTCAAAACGAGCTATTCCACCTCTTTGATTGCTGATTAATGAATCGGTAATTGATCCATTTAACCAATGGTAGTAACTCAATGAATCATAAAACTTTTCATACAAATAATTATTTGCATAATCCTCATATCGAACACCCGGTGGTTGTGTACCTATTGCAGGGCGGATTGTTTGTATGCGATTGAAAATGTATTTGTTCCAGTTTTCTGCATAATCAATTGCCCAATTGTTGTCTGATTTTGCTGAATTCTGCAAAATTAACGCAGTTGAATAAGCATCAAAACTTTTACCTGCATCTTCGTTTGTGGCATAAACCCTCACAAAAAATTTATTTTCTTTTCTAAACTCCAATCTGTTTTGGAAGAAATAAATATCCTTTAAACTAAAGCGATTATCACCCTGATAAACTGTTGTTCCATTACCAATACTTGATGAAATAATGAATTCTTTGTCTTTGTTTACTTTAAAATGAACTGCTCCATTTAGTTTTAAATTTTTCGAGTTATAATCCACCAATTGATCTTCCTGGTAACCTTTTCTCATTGCGTATCCATAACCTAAATAAGATAATCCACTTTGTCTGAAACGTGAAGTTGAATACTCATCTCCATAAATATTCACTGCATCATAACCACCCGGATTTTTTTCATTGACAGGAGATTGAATAGTTGCTTCGTAATTGGTTGCTTCCCAATCGCGGGCACTCATGGTAAATACATTTAATTTATAGGCAATAAAATCTTCACCTTTTTTGTTCTTAAAAACTTCGGCATAACGAATAGCCGTTTCAACCAATTTTCTTTCTCCAAAACGCATTTGCATGCTCAATCCCGGAAATTGAAAAGGACTTTTACTTTGCATATTAATTACACCATTAAAGGCATTCGGACCATAATAAGCACCGCTGGCTCCAACAATTAAATCAACCCTCTGAACATCTAATTCTGAAGCACCTAAAAAGTTTCCCAGAGAAAAATTCAATCCCGGACTTTGGTTATCAACGCCATCAATTAACTGCAATGAACGAACAGGAGAAGTACTGTTAAAACCACGGGTATTAATGATCTTGAAACCAATACTGGCACTTGTCATATCAACACCTTTTAATAATGCCAAACCTTCATAAAAATTAGCTGCAGGTGTTTCTTTGATGGCAATTGCATCCATTGATTCAACTGTAAGAGGAGCTTGTTTTTGCTTTTCAGTAATCCTTGAATCACGAATAACAACATCTCTAAGTTCTTTTGTATTTTCTCTTAACTTGATTATAATTGGTTTTTCTACTGAACCAACAACAATTTCATCAGACTTATAACCAATATATGAGACAATAATGGTTACAGGTAAAGTTTGACCGGCTTTAATAAGAAAAGCACCTTCATAATCCGTACCCACTCCAGTTTTTGTGCCTTTTATAGAAACGGTGGCACCAATTAATGGCTCACTGGTTTTATAATCCTTTACAAAACCTCTGATAGTTGTAGTTTGCCCAAAAGATAAAAAGGGCAAAAACAAACATATTATTAAAAATTGAAGTAGATGTTTTTTCAAAAGAGTCTAAATTTTGACCAATAATAAGCATTTGGAATAAAATGCAATACAATTTGCGAAAAGTGCAAAGTAAAATTTGCAAAAAATACCCGTCAACAGCACTTTTTGTAAATTTTCCTTTAATAAATAGAAGATTCAGGATTAAAACCCAAAAATCTTTTTTGCGTTCTTTGTTGTAATTTCGGCTACCTGATTTAAGCCAACTGCTTTAACTTCTGCTAATTTTCTGGCTATTTCCAACAAATAAAAACTCTCATTTCTTTTTCCTCTAAAAGGAACAGGAGCTAAATATGGAGCATCAGTTTCAAGTACAATATGCTGTAGAGAAATATCAGCAATAGCATCTGTCAGACCACTATTTTTATAAGTAAGAACCCCGCCTATTCCCAATAAAAAACCCAGCTCTACTATTTGTGTAGCTTGATTTGCATCTCCACTAAAACAATGAAAAATCCCTCTTAATTTAGGATGTGCCATTTCACCTAAAATTTTTATCACATCTTCATTGCTGTTTCTTGAGTGAATGACGATTGGTAAATCAAGATTAATTGCCCACTGAATTTGTTTCTTAAAAGCTGAAATCTGCTGCTCTTTAAAATCGGTACTCCAATAGTAATCAAGACCTATTTCACCAACTGCCCAAAATTTTCTTTTTTTAAACCACTTCTGAATCTGAAATAAATGTGCTTCCACATGTTCATTTACTGAACAAGGATGCAAACCCATCATTGGAAAACAATTTTCAGGAAAATCCCATACCAAATCCAACATTGGTTGTATTGAATCGACATCAACATTGGGCAAAAACATTTGGTTTACACCATTTTTAATCGCTTTTTCTACGATTGCTTTTCTATCTTCTTTAAATTCTTCTGAATAAAGGTGTGTATGAGTATCTACAAATTGCATCGGGCGAAAATAAGCTTATGAAATCGAATTCTGCATTATTAATACTTTCTATTTTTCCAATCCATTTGAATGGGTAACAAATAAAAAACCGACATTAACAATACCATAATTTCCTGGTAAATGGCGAATAATGGCAAATAAAACAGAATACGTTTTTCTTTAAGCAAATAACTCATTCGCCAAATAAAAGCCGACTGAATAAAAACCTTTACCAAAAATAGCACAACAGCTAATTTCAAATGCAAAAAGGCTAATAGCATAACAGCGGGAAAATAAAATCCCTGTAACATAAAAATGCCTTTCCAAATAAAGGGTAAATCCTGAGCTCCAATCATCCATCTCTTACGCTGATGCATTAATTTCATAAAAACTGACTGGGCTTCAGATAAATTCAAACCATCTGATTGCAATATAGTTAGTCCTTTATAACCTGCTTTTCTAATATACCTGAACAACTGAAAATCTTCTGTAACAGAAAAAGGAATGTTTTCATATGAACCGGAATCGAAATAGGCTTTTTTTGAAAATGCCATATTGTTACCTACGGCTGTACTTTTCAGACCTAATTGTTCAAAAGCAATGATATTTCCAAAACCCAACATCCATTCAACCTGTTGCATTTTATAGAAAAAAGTATTTCCATAAACCATGGTGGCATTACTTACAATTCCATTTTTTTCATCTTGTAAATGAGGAAGTGTAACCAAAATCCAATTGGGTTTAACCTGAATATCAGCATCGGTTACAAAAATTAATTCTGCTTTGGCTTTATGAACCAAATGTGCTAAAACATTGGCTTTGGCTTTGGCTAAACCCAATTTTTCATGGATATGAATTAGTTTTAAGTTTGGAACCGAGTTCATTAATTCCTCTACAATAGAGGCGGTTTTGTCTTCAGAAGCATCGTTACCAATTAAAATTTCAAATTTATCTTTTGGATAATTTAAGGCATGTATTGATAAAATACACCTTTTAATTGTGGCTTCTTCGTTTCGGGCAGCAACCAAAATTGATATAAAAGGATATTCAAATCCTGAAATATTTTTTTGGATTCCAGGTGATTTATAAGCCATTAACATTGCTAAAATCAGCAATTGCAGGATGATATAAACCCAAAGTATCAAAAGAATAATCAACTCCACTCCTATCATTTTTCTGCAGGGATTACATCAAACCTAAAACCCAGGTTACTATAATATTGTAGTAATTCAGGAAGTAAAATTTGTAAATTATGAAATGATTTTTCTGAATCATGGAAAACAAAAATCGAACCCGGTTCCGCTTTTTTCATATGACGAAGACTCGCTTTGATGTTTAAATTTTTCTCGTAATCACAAGTCAGGTGACTCCACATTACCAATTTATATTGTTCTTTAAGAACTTTAGCTTGTGAAGGTTTAATTCGTCCGTAGGGTGGCCGAAAAAGTGATGATTGAATTATTTTTGCAGCCTTTTCAGTATTATGAAAATATTCATCATCTGCCGTAACCCATCCTTTTAAATGATTAAATGTATGATTTCCAACAGCATGACCCTGATTTAAAATCGCCTCGTAAGTATCAGGAAATTTGGAAACATTATCTCCAACACAAAAAAAAGTAGCCTTAGCATTAAATTTTTTTAGTTCATTCAGAACCCAAAGCGTAATTTCGGGATGCGGTCCATCATCAAAAGTGAAGTACAACACTTTATCATTTGTATGAACCTTCCATGTATAGGATGGCGCAAGTAATTGAAGAAAAAGAGGTATTCTATATTTAAACATTATTTTTGTTACCTTACGAAAATTAACCTAGAAAAGCATGACGCTTCAAATATCAAAAAAAACAATAGGATTCGCCTCACTGTTTCTTTTGCTGATGAATCCAATCTTTGCCCAGACAGAAAAAACCTGGACATTGCAAGATTGTGTTGAACAAGCTCTCAAAAGCAATATTACAGTTCAGCAGCAGGAACTTCAAACAAAAAGTATTAAGGCTGATTACAATCAAAGCAAACTTGCCATGCTTCCAAATTTAAATGGAAGTGTTAGTAACAACTGGCAAACTGGTTTTGCAATTAATCCTGAAACGAACTCAGCACAAAATAACCAATCATTCAGAACAAATTCTGTTGGCTTAAACTCCAGTATGACTTTGTTCAATGGATTTCAAAATTCAAATAATACCCGTTTGCAATTATCTAATTTAAAGGCAAGTGAGAAGGAATTGGAGAACACAAGAAATACCATCACATTAAATGTATGTAATGCTTACCTGAGTGTTTTACAAAACATAGAATTAAGAAATTCAGCCGTTTCCAGAGTAAATGCCACTCGTGCTCAGGTTGAAAGACAAAAGAAAATGTTTGAATTAGGAAGCAGCAACAAAAGCAGATACCTTCAATTAAAAGCCCAATTGGCTCAGGAAGAACTAGCTTATATTAACAGCGATAACATTGTTATTCAATCTTATCTTGAATTGTGGTTGATGATTCAGGTTGACCCTTCTGAAAACAGTAAAATAGCAATTCCTGACACTAAAAATCTGGAAGTTGCTGATGAAACCAGAACAGTTGAACAGATTTATGAAGACTTCAGTAAAAAAAGTCCAGATGTTTTGGCAACTCAACAAAGAATCAGAAGTGCTGAAATACAAAAATATATGGCATTAGGTGGCCGTTCTCCAAGAATTACATTAGGTGCAGGACTTAATTCATTTTACACAACACAAAGTAAAGTAGGCATTGGAAATCCTAATTTTAACAATAGAACAATTGGTTTTTGGGACAATAATGGGACATTGGTTCAGGTTTATACCCCTTTTCCTACTTATTCAAGTTATGAAACAAGTTCACTAAAAACACAATTTGACCAAAATCTGGGTTCAAATGTTTCATTACAATTGAGTTTACCAATATTTAATGGTTGGAATGTAAATACAAACATTCAAAAATCTCAAATCAATAATCTGAATGCTAAATTAAACGACCAACAGATAAAAAATAACTTGTTTAGAAGTATTTCTCAATCTTATACAAATTTCAAAGCGAGCAGAAAAAGATACGAAGCCAATCAAAGTAATCTAGAAGCAAACAAAGAAGCTTTTGATTTAGCTGATAAACAATTTGAATTAGGTGCGATGAATATGGCTGATTATTTAAATACAAAAAATAGCTTAATCAGAGCTGAAGCAGATTTCACACAAGCCAAATACGAATTAATCTTTCGCAGAAAAGTATTGGACTTCTATGCTGGGAAAGCATTGTATTAATCATAAATTGCAAAACAAATGGCACAGAAAAAGAACAATAAAATTCTCATCTACTCAGGAATTGGGGTTGCAGTATTACTAATATTGGCAATTGTAGGTAAAAAACAAGGCTGGATTGGAAAACAGGAAGGCACAAAAATTACCACCGCAATTGTAGAAAAACACACTTTAATTGAAACAGTTTCTGCAAACGGAAGGGTTCAACCTGAAAAAGAAGTAAAAATTAGTTCAGATGTTTCAGGTGAAATCATGGAATTATATGTTCATGAAGGTGATTCAGTTGTTGCCGGTAAACTATTGGCAAGAATCGATCCTGAATTATACCAATCATCATTAGATAGAAGTGAAGCTTCGTTAAATAATACAAAAGCAAGTTTAGCTACTACCAAATCACGTTTGGTGCAAGCACAAGCCCGCCTTACTGAGGTCAGCAAAGCTTATGAGCGTAATAAAAAAATGCATGAACAGCAACTCATATCAGATGCTGAATTTGAAACTTCAAAAAGCACTTACGACAATGCAAAAGCAGAAGTAGAAGCAGGTAAACAAGGTATTTTAGGAGCTGAATTTAGTGTAAGAAGTTTTGAAGCAAGTTTAAAAGAAGCAAGAAAAAACTTAAGTAGAACTAATATCTACGCCCCTGTAAGTGGTATTGTTTCTAAACTAAGTGTAGAAGCTGGTGAGCGTGTTGTTGGAACATCTCAAATGGCAGGTACCGAAATGATGAGAATTGCCAATCTTAACGACATGGAAGTAAGTGTTGATGTGAACGAAAATGATATTGTAAAAGTTGGATTGTATGATACCACCATGATTGAAGTAGATGCATATCCTGGAAGAAAATTCACAGGTATTGTAACTGAAATCGCTAACAGTGCTACAACAAACGCTGCAACAACATCAGATCAGGTAACAAATTTTGTGGTAAAAATTAGAATTCTTAGAAGTAGTTATGAAGATTTAACCAGAAAATTTGGTAAACGTAAATCGGTATTCAGACCTGGAATGAGTGCCAGTGTTGAAATTCAAACTGAAAAAGTTGTTGATGTGGTTTCTATTCCACTTGAATCGGTAACAGTTAGAGATATTAGTGCTTTAGATACTGTAAAAGTTGAAAAATCAGACAAAGAAAAACCATCAGACATCAACAAAGAGAAGAAAAATGAAGAAGTTGAAGTTGTATTCTTAAAAACAGGCGACATTTCTTCAATTAGAAAAGTTAAAACAGGTGTTCAGGATGATAAATATATCCAGGTTTTAGAAGGTGTTTCAGAAGGAGATGAGGTAATTTCAGGACCTTATTCAACCATTTCAAAAACATTAAAACATGGTGAGAAAGTTAGTAAAGTAAACAAAGAAGAATTGTTCGAAAAGAAAGACTAATTTGAGATGTTGAGCAAATCAATTAAAACTACCAGCTTTGCTTTTCTTAGTATCATACTCTTTTTTGCTACACTGAATTTACACTCCAGAAGCGGAGAATTTAACTACCACAGTGAAATTTTTTCAGATAAAGCAGGTTATCAGGTTTACCTTCCTGCTTTGTTTATTTATAATTTTAATGCTACTGAATTTCCCGATAGTATAGAGTTTAGAACTGGTGAAGGATTTATTCTGAATAGAGAAACTAATAAAATCTTTACTAAATATCCATCCGGAGTTGCTGTAATGCAAGCTCCATTTTTTCTAGCAGCGCATGCTTATTGTAAGATTTTTGAGCCAGAAAAAGCTACTGGCTATTCAAGACCTTACCATTATGCAAGTGATATAGCTGCTGTTTTTTATGTACTTATTGGGTTGATATTTTTATTTCAATTCCTCTCCTTTTACTATTCTGAAAAAACAGTTTTCTATTCCCTACTCATCTTTTTGTTAGGCACTAATTTATTTTATTATGCAACAAAGGAAACAGGCTTATCACATGCCTATTCATTTTTTCTCTGTAGTGCATGGCTTCTGAGTTATAAAAAGCTAATTTCTAATTCTGAATATCAGACCAATTCATTGATGAAGCTGGCCTTTTTGACAGGCTTGATTTTACTGGTTAGACAAATCAATTTGTTATTTCTTCCTTTTTTGGTTTTGCTGGATGTTCAATGGGTTTCAGAAATTGTAGAACGATTTAAGAAAATTGGCATAAAAAGGTTTCTTTTAATGATTCTGATTATAGGATTGGTGATGAGTCCACAAATCGCCTATAACTTTTACCTCTTTGATTCTCCATTTGCTTATAGTTACGGAAACGAAAGTTTTATCTACAAATTCAATCCACGGTTTAATAAAGTTCTTTTTTCTTTTGAAAATGGCCTTTTTGCTATGAATCCCATTCATATTTTTACGCTAATTGGAATGTTTATATTGCTTAAAAATGGAACAAATGCATGGATTCAAATCCTCCTTTTTGCTTCAATTTCGTATGTTTATGCAGCCTGGTGGAGTCCGCAATTGGGCTGCGGATTAGGACATAGAGGTTTTGTAGAATTTTACTCATTATTTGCCCTGGCTTTTACAGCAATCATTCATAAAATTATGAGTCTAAAAAACTCTAGTATCAAAATACCCGTCATTTTAATTATTATTGCCCTAGTAGCTCTTAATCTGAAAATTTCGTATACCTATGATGGTTGCTGGTATGGCAAAACTATCTGGGATACAAATGAATTCATCAGGTTAGTAATTAGTTAATTCATGTCTTTATTATCAATCATTATCCCAGCCTACAATGAGGCTAGAACCATCCACCTGATTTTAGAAAAAATCGAGGCTGTACAATTGATTTCCGGGATTAAAAAAGAAATCATTATTGTAAATGATTGTTCCAGTGATGAAACAGCAAATGTTGTTAGAAATCTTATGCATAAATATCCTGCAATTAGATTTGTTGAACATGAAGTTAATAAAGGAAAAGGTGCTGCAATTCATACCGGAATTAAAGAAGCAAATGGT
>JBIPMI010000325.1:0-3395 GCA_044369215.1 Bacteroidia bacterium
GATGATGAAACAGGCAGGGCATTAGATGAATGGTCTGAATTTGAAAAACAAACATTGATTGAAAGAGATGAATGGGTTCAATTTACTAAAGATAGTTTTAATGGAAGAAGTCTTGAATTTGATGAGCCTAAAAACAAAAGAGATTTAAAACGACAAGTTAAACTGCTTACTGATTTTACCAAAGTGAATGCCTATCAAAGAGACACTACTGTTAGATGGATTAACAGATGGTACCAAGGCTATCTCGACTCCTGCAAAAATGCCAGATTACAAGCTATGTACTTTCAGGTAAGGGCTTATTTTGATGATATCTGCATCAGCGAAAAACAACTGGATGGTACATGCAATTGCAGTGATACTTTAAAACCTCCTAAATTTGAAAAAGGAAAAACTTATACATTACAAAACATCTTTTTTGATTTAGATAAATCAAGCTTAAAAATAGAATCAAGCATTGAACTTGAAAAATTATATCAAACATTAAACGTAAATCCTGGCTTACATATTCAGATTATTGGTCACACAGATAGTATCAACTCAGCCGCATATAATCTAAAATTATCATCTGATAGAGCCAAAAAAGTAATGACTTGGTTAATATCAAAAGGCATTTCTGCCAAACGACTTGAATTCAAAGGTTATGGTGAGGAAAAACCCATTGCTGATAACTCAACAGAAGAAGGTAGAGCATTAAACAGAAGGGTTGAATTTTTGGTCACAAAATCAGAAAAATAAGTCAAAAACACATCTGAATATATTTTAACACACTATTTTTCAAAAACTTACGAAATAATTTTCTTCATAAAGTAGTTTATTTTATAAACCAATTTATATTTGTACCGTCATGAAAAAATTATCCTGGATATTTCTAATGCTTGGACTTGGATGTTCAAGTATTCCAAGAGCTAATGCTCAGCTCGACAGTCTAAGAAACGGAGATTTCGAATCATGGGTTAATAGAAGTAAAAATGGAACTACCTATTCAGACCCTGAATTTTGGCACACATTAAATAGTTTAACTGCTTTTGGAATGGAGCCAACTACATGGGCTTCAAATAATCCAAAATCAGGAACAAAAGCCGTTTATCTTGAAACAACTTCACAAACATTTGGAGTAATTCCGGGTATTCTGGCATGCAATAATTTTTTAGATGCTATGGGAACTCCGGATATGGATTTGAACAAAATTCCATTTCAAAGTCGACCAGCTGCTATTAGTTTTTGGTACAAGTCAAATCCTGCTTCAGGTGATTCTTCTGCATTTAACTTTACATTGAGTAAGTTTAAAAACAATGCACACCAAATCATAGCAAAAGCATCATGGACAAAAGGAAGTTCTGATTCAACCTATCAATACGTAAAAGTATTTTTTGAATACTATTCTGATGAAAATCCTGATTCAGCTTCTATTATTTTCTCTTCGAGTATCAATGGATTTGATCCTGTAATAGGAAGTAGTTTATTACTTGATGAAGTTAGATTGGAATATATTAGTAGTGGAATAGAAAAATACGAAACCCCAAAAATTGAGTTGTATCCAAACCCTAGCAATGACCATAAAGTATATTTTAATTCAAACAATAATTTTGAAACTTATACTGTAAAAGACCTTCAAGGAAAAGAAGTAAAAAATGGTAAATTATTCAGCAATGAAATTAATTTAGAAGAACTAAAAACAGGCATTTATATACTACAACTAACTAATTCTAACAATCAATCATACACGCATAAAATCATACTAAACTAATATGGAAAACAAAGAAATAAACGAAATGGAAGCTTTGAAAATCATTGAACAAATGATAAACAGAACTAAACAAGAAATCAGCGATAACGGTTTCTACTGGATTTTATGGGGATGGTTAGTGTTCATCTCTGCCATCACAGATTATTCCTTACTTGTATTTTTCGATCATCCGAATCATGCTTTGGTTTGGGGGATATTGATGCCATTGGGAGGAGTTATCACAGCAATTGCGAGTAGAAAAGAATATATCAAAAAAAGAAAAACAGCTAAAACTTATGTTGATGAACTGATGACCTATGTAACAACAGCCTATGTTATTAGCTTATTAATTATATGTTTTATCATGCCAATGAATTCAGGTACTTGGAGAGGCTTTTATCCGGTGATTATGGTTTTATATGCCACCATCACATATATTACAGGCGGAATTGTAAAATCAAAACCTTTAAGAATGGGTTCATTTCTAAACTGGGCTTGTGCAATAGTAGCATTTTTCGTTACCTACGATTGGCAATTATTGTTATTGGCAGTAGCCGTTTTAGGTGGATTTATAATTCCCGGACACATACAAAACAAAGAATTCAAATCTGAACATGTTTAAGGATTTAGACCCTATTTTACATTCGCAATTACGACTGGCAATTGTTTCTCTTTTGGTTTCGGTAAAAGAGGCCGAGTTTACTTATATAAAGGAGCAAACATCAGCCAGTGCGGGCAACCTAAGTGTTCAATTGCAAAAACTAAAAGAAGCGGGATATATCGAAATTGAAAAACAGTTTAAAGACAATTTTCCGCTCACCACATGCCGCCTCACACCCGCAGGACTCAAAGCTTTTGAAGCTTATGTGAAGGTTTTGAAATCTTATATTAATGTGAAGAAGTAGCTGTTGGCTGTTGGCTGTTGGCTGTTGGCTGTTGGCTGTTGGCTGTTGTGTAAAAGCCTAAATTACGTTGACCGCTTTATATTAGATTGAACAGTAATAAGATGTTTATCAATAGTAGAATCCCGGCCAAAAGCTAATAGCTAATAGCCAAAGTAGAGGCCTACGGCCTCTACTACGAGCTTTCCTCCGTAAAGTAAATCTTATAAAACTTCCTGCCATCGGCATCTACTCCCCTTTCAATTAAACTTTTGTCTCCATGGATGTAGATATGGAAATTTTTGTCGAGTTTGAGTATGCTTTTGAAAACTTTTGATTGCTTTTTAACGGCTACGGATGATATCTCAAATTCCGTAAATGCATCCAGTTCCTTACTTTCTCTATAAGCATCATCAAAGGTCCTGAATGAGGTAATCAGTCCCTGGTCTTGCAGCACCTCCGATTCGAATTCTTCTTTAACGAACTTCTCTTTCTTTTTGAAAAAATCAACAGAGCGATTTAACAAATCAATCTGATCTGCTTTTGTCACTTCAAATTCTTTATCAAGCTGTGTTGAAACATAATCTTTGGTAAGGGTAAGAAACTCTTTGGTGAAATGGTATTCATCCTTTTTAGGTTGAACCATTAAAAAATCATCACGCCAATAGCGGGCTTCTCCCGAGCGGTTCGACTTATCCAAAATCAAAACCTTGAAACCGGATTCTTCTTCCAAATCAACAATTAAACAACCTTTATCTAATTTTTCAGGAGTGATGCCTTCATCATAG